>JAICMB010000167.1 GCA_025929455.1 Bryobacteraceae bacterium
CCGCGCGCTGAATCGTCATGTTCGCGAAGGTGGCGAAACTAGCGTTCGCCTTCAGGTTATGGTCGGTCAGAGCGTCGTACCAGATCTGCCCGGCGTTCTCCCAGGAATGACCTCCCAGCGCCGTTGCCACGAGATAAAACGCATGGTTCGGGATTCCCGAGTTGATGTGGACGCCCCCATTGTCTTCTGCCGTTTTGACGTAGTGGGCCATATCCGCAGGTTGCGGGTCCTTGCCCAATCTGGGATCGTCATAGGCGGTCCCCGGCGCTTTCATCGACCGCAGCGCGACGCCCTTGACCCCTTTGGCGAGAATGCCCTCGCCGATCAGCCAGTCCGCCTGGTCGGCCGTCTGCTTCAGCTTGTATTGCTTGACCATCACGCCAAACACGTCCGAAACAGACTCGTTCAGCGCGCCCGATTGGCCTTGGTACGTCAGGTTGGCTTCGCTGGCTGTCACTCCGTGAGTCAGTTCGTGCCCGATCACATCTGTGGCGCCGGTGAATCCCGTAAAGATGACGCCATCGCCGTCGCCGAACACCATCTGCTGGCCGTTCCAAAACGCGTTGTCGTACTTGCTGCTGTAATGGACCGATGCCACCAGGGGCATTCCGGCATTATCGATGGAGTTCCTGTCGTATACCTGCAGGTAGAAATTGAACGTGTCGCCCAGGCCGTCATACGCCTGGTTCACCGCTTTTTCCGACACCTTCGCCTGTCCTTCGGTGCGCTCGAGTTTGCCGGGCAGGTCTTCCGTATGGCCCACGTCGTACACCCTGCGCTCCTCGCGTGGGGCCGGGAGTGCAGCTGCCGGATGCGGTATCTTCAATCCTCCGGCCAGCGCGTACGTAAGCCGGCTTGTCCGGATGGTGTGGTCCAACGCGAGAGCCTGGAGCGCGAAATCCCGTTCCTCCGAACTTCCATTTTTCGCGATGTTGATCAGAATAAACGGTGGCAGAATGCCGAAAACCGAATGGCCATTCTTATGAAACATGGACCTGGTTCCTCCTGTGGTCGGGTGGAAAACTGAGCAGCAGTAATCGTAACGCGCGGGCACTTACTTCGCCCGATTGCGGTATTGCTGAATTCTTTGTGCCTCCTGCTGCACCCACCGCAGGAGCTTCGCTACCGCGGGAGACACATCCTGCAATTCATTCGAGGCGCCAGACGTGTTCAGGCTCACATCGTGGGTCTTTCCGTCTTTGGTTGTGATCGCGATCTGGTAGTGATCCAGATCGGCCGCCCCGCGCGTACGTGCCGCGATCTGGCCGGCCGCCTTCGACAACTCGGCGGGATCCGCCCCGGCGCGAAGCTCTTCTGCTTCATCCGGCGCCAGGACGCGGTGGTACGTTGCGTCTGACGACACCTCCGCCCGGTCATCGTGTAAATCGATCGTCCCTTTGACGGACTTGCGGGCGGGAAACGCGAACCCGCCGCTCCTTGTGAACGTGATCTGCACTACCCGGCTCCTTTCGCTCAGCATACCCGGCGCGGGCGTGCTCGCGGCGCTGTTTCCGTAATGCAGATGCAAGAGGCTCCGCTGCGCACCCGCGATTGTCAGGATGAACAGATTATCGAACTCGGTCTCCCCGATCCGAACCTCGGGACCGCCGAGCATCGATATAATCGCCGGAATCGTATTCGAGTGTCCCACCACCAGTATGTTCCCCGAGGTATGCGCCCGGATGGCTTGCACTAGCGCTGAGTTTCCGCCGGCGAATCTCCGCGGCGAAATGTGAAACCGATCGGCAGTGGGCTGTGCGGTCTGTTGGGTGCGCAGATACTCGGTCACGTAGATGGCGTCCAGGTGCGCGTCTCGCAAGATGGACGCCAGCCGTTCTGCTCGCGCCTTGCCCTGCGGCGAGAGTTGCGGATCGAATCTCGCGCCGGCGACTTCCGCGTGACGAACCAGAATGATATTCTGCGCGCACCAGGCATTTATCGAAACCGGCAACGACAAAAATAGAACTGCGAACAGCCGGAGAATGGATAATCTCCTTTCCACACATGCGTCGCAAAATTGACACGACGATTAACCGATGTTAACGTTCTCCGCAAGGGAGCACGCATGCGTCTCGCATTTGTTTTTGCACTATTCAGCACTTTGCTGTTGTACGGACAAACCACCAGCGGCGTCGTGCTGGGAACCATCACCGATCCAACCGGCGCCGCCATTGTTCAGGCGGACGTCACGCTCACCAACGAAAACACGAACATCGCGCGCTCGACACATGCCTCCGCGCAAGGCGACTACATCTTCACCGATGTCGCGCCCGGCTCGTACCGCCTCGACGTAAACGCGCAGGGCTTCCGAGCGTCGCAGGTCAGCAACATCGTCGTGCAGGTCGGCCAGACCGCGCGCATGGATGTCAAGCTCGAGGTCGGCGCTGTGCAAGCGCGCGTGGAGGTGACCGCCACCGCGCCGGTCGTGCAGTCGGAAACGTCTTCAGTCGGGAATGTCGTCGACACACGCCAGATTCAAGACATGCCGCTCAACGGGCGGGCGAATTTTTACGGTCTCCTGCAGATCGCTCCGGGCGTGCAAGGCGCCGGATCGAACCCGCTGATCTCGGGCGGCACCTGGTACGGCTCGACAAACATGACGCTCGACGGCGTGGAGAATATCGACGTCGGCAACGAGCGTCTGCTTGGAACGACACCGTCGCTCGACGCGGTGCAGGAGTTCCGAGTCATCGACAGCGGCGCGTCGGCGGAGTTCGGACGCGGCGGCGCGCAGGTCATCATGGTTACGCGCTCGGGCACCAACGCGTTTCACGGCAGCGTGTTCGAATTCAACCGCAATCGCGCGCTCGCAGCCAAAAATTTCTTCGCGACCGGACTGCCCACCCCGCCGTTCAACCGCAACGAATTCGGCGGCTCTCTCGGGGGCCCAATCCTCCGCGACAAGCTGTTCTTTTTCGGATCGTACGAAGGCCTGCGCTTGCGCCAATCGCAGACCAACGTGGTCGCGATGCCGACCGCCGACATGCTCAACGGCGACTTCAGCAAGATCGGCGTCACCATCAAAGACCCCTTCACCGGCCAGCCGTTTGCCGGCAATCGCATTCAACCGGACCAGATCAACCCGGTGTCGAAAGCCCTGCTGCAATATCTGACGCCGCCGAACCTGCCCGGCAACGGCGTCGGCCTCGGCCCGAACCTCGTCGTCAATGTCCCGCGCCGCGAGGACATGAACCGCTACTTCGGCCGCATCGATTATCATCTCTCTGACCGTGACACGATTTCCGGACATCTGTCCTGGATCAACGACGGGCCGTTCACGGCGCCGGGTGGGAACGGCACGGATAAGTTCGGCAACTGGGGCGGGTTCGGCGGAGCGCAGCGCAACGTCATGGCCCAGTACACGCGCATGGTGACGCCGCGCGCCGTCAATGAACTTCGATTCGGGTACAATCGCGAACTCGCATTCCGCACACCGCAGAATTTCAACGTCGATCCGAGCCAGATCATCAACGGGCTCATCAGCCCGGTCGCGGGCCTT
Source organism: Bryobacteraceae bacterium (assembly GCA_025929455.1). The sequence continues at coordinate 3,500 of JAICMB010000167.1, forward strand.
GGCGGCGTCCCGACCATCGCCATCACAGGTTTCCGTGGCATCGACGATCTCCCCGGATCGGGTGACCGCAAGAACAGCTACGAAGCCATCGAGCACTATACCTGGACTCCCGGATCGCACAACCTTAAGTTTGGATTCGAGTACCAGCGTGCCTCCTCGTTCAATTTCCAGAACCCGCCGCCGTATCGCGGTACATTCACGTTCGACGGACGCTATACCGGTAATTCGTTCGCCGACTTCCTGCTAGGTTATGCATCCGCTACCGGGCGCGTGTCTCGCAATGTGGAAAGCGAACCCCTCGACAACCGTTATGCCGCGTTCGTACAGGACGACTGGAGGATATTCCCGCGCCTGACTCTGAATCTGGGACTGCGCTACGACTACCAGGGCCTGTTCACCAACAGTCATGGCGACATGTCGAACTTCTATCCGGGTCTCGGCAAGATCGTTGTCATATCGGGCAAGCCCGATCCGCGGCTCGCGGCGGTTCTGCCTGTCGTCAGCGGTAAGGACGTAGGCATCGATACCAGCAATTACGTGCATCCCGACCGCAACAACTTCGGCCCGCGCATCGGGTTCGCTTTCCGTCCCTTGAACAGCAACCGCCTCGTGCTGCGCGGCGCCTATGGCATTTACTACAACGTGCTGCCCGGTTACCTCGGCTACTTTCAACTGGCGACGAATCCTCCATTCCTCGTAGCGGAGACGTTCGAGCCGGCGGCGGGCCCCACGCCGTCGCTCACCTTGAGCAACCCCTTCCCCGGACAGGGTACGATTCCGACGAGTCCTTCCATAACGGCGATGGCGCAGAACCGTCCGAATCCCTACCAGCAGCAATGGAACTTCACCGTCGAATATGAACTCTTCCACAACACCGCCGTGCGCGCGTCCTACATCGGCGATAAGATCACGCATCTCGAACGCGGTCTGAATCTGAACGATCCGCCGCCCGCGCCCGGCGCTGTCCAGCCGCGCCGGCCATACCAGCCGTTCGGACCGATCACCTTTTACGAGGGCGGCCGCAACCAGGAGACCAACCAGCTTCAGCTCGGCGCCGTGAAACGGTTTTCCGCGGGGTTGGCGTTCGATTTCGAATACCAGCTCACCAAGGGCTTGAGCGAGCAAATCTATGGACAGGCCCCGATGGACAACCGCAACGCGCGGCTCGATCGCGGCAATCTGGACTTCGTGCGCCGTCACTACGCAACGATCAGTTACTCGTACGAACTGCCGTTCGGCCGCGGCAAGCATTTCGGCAGCTCCGTTTCGGGCGTTGCGGAAAAAATCATCGGCGGGTGGCAGATTGCCGGCATCACTACTCTCGGAAGCGGGCAGCCGTACTCAGTGACCTACACGAGCAGGACTCTGGGCTGGCCGAGCGGGCGCGCCGACATCGTCGGCAACCCCAGCGTGTCGGACCCCTCCATTGCGCAGTGGTTTAATCCCGCGGCGTTCGCCGTGCCGGCGCCATACACATACGGCAATTCGGCGCGCAATTTTCTGTTCGGTCCGGGGTTCGTCAACTTCGATGTCGGCGTGTTCAAGAATACCCCCATCACGGAGCGCATTAACAGCCAGTTCCGCGCCGAGTTTTTCAACATCGCGAACCATGCCAATTTCGGCCTGCCCGCGAGCGACATTACCGTGCCCGCCAGCGTCGGCAAAATCACCAGCACGGCGGCGGACCCGCGCACTGTCCAGTTCGGATTGAAGCTGCTGTTCTGAGCGGCGAATGATCGCCCTCGGCGTGCTCCTGACCGTCGTATCCGGCGTGTGCAACGGCCTGTTCACCGCTCCGATGAAGATGATTCGGGGCTGGAAATGGGAGCACATCTGGCTGGTGTTCATCGTCGTGGCGTGCCTGATCCTGCCGGTGGCGCTCGTCGCTGCGGCGGGTTTCGGGCGCGCCTCTGATACCTTGCGGTCCGCGCCTCGCGCGGCGGTGTGGATCGCGCTCATCTTCGGCTTCGCCTGGGGGTTCGGGGCGATTCTGTTCGGACGCAGCGTGGACCGCTTGGGCGTGTCGCTCGCCAATACCCTCGTCATCGGGCTCAGTTCGGCACTGGGTTCGCTTGTCCCGCTCTTCTTCATACCGCGCGTGCAGTTCGATCTCAAGCTGGGCATATTGCTATTCGGAGTGGTGGCATTTCTTATCGGCGTGACGCTCTGCGGCGCGGCCGGACGTCTGCGCGGCGGTGAGGCTTCCGCGCGAGGGCGCGCGCTCGTCGTTGGCTACGCTTTCAGCATCGGCGCGGGCATCATGTCGGCAGTGTTCAACATCGGCTACACGCTGGCTTTGCCGGTGTCCGACGCGGGCGTCGTCCTCGGGATGTCGCGCTTCTCGGCCACGAATGTATTGTGGCTGCTCATGCTCGGCGCCGGTTCCATCCCGAATATCTGCTACTGCAGTTGGCTCATCGCGCGCGGGTCGACGGCGCGCGACTTCGGCATGCCGCGCGCGGGACGAGCCTGGGCGTTGAGCACGACGATGGGCGTGCTTTGGGGCGCGAGTATATTCGTGTACGGCGCAGCGACTCCGAAGCTCGGCGACTTCGGGCCGTCCATCGGATGGCCGCTGAGTCTCGCCGTCGCGCTGCTCGTCGCGAATTCCATGGGAGTGCTGCTCGGGGAATGGCGCGCGGCCCCGCGTGCGTCGGCGCGCCTGATGGCCGGTGGCCTTACGGTGCTGGTCGCTGCCATCGCGCTATGCTCGTGGTCCGCCGCGATAACGCAAAGATGACTCCCGCCATTTTAGACAAACTGCGAGGACAACTGATCGTTTCCTGCCAGGCGCGCGAAGGCGACGCTTTCTACGGCCCGGAGTTCATGGCGAAGTTCGCCATCGCGGCGGTGGAGGCGGGTGCGGCAGGCATCCGCGCAAACGGTGCCGGGGACATTCGCGCCATCCGCTCGCGAGTCGACCTGCCGCTCATCGGCATTGCGAAGCAAACCTGGAGCGACGGCCGCATCCTCATTACTCCGACTTTCGAGTCAGCTAAGGCTATTGTTGACGCCGGCGCCGCCATCGTTGCGCTCGATTGCACGGCACGTGGCGTCGCAACCGGCGCGCTGGACCGTCTGCGGCGCATTCGATCGGAACTGGGCGTCCCCGTGATGGCGGACATCGCAACGGTGGAAGAAGCTCGCACGGCGGCGGATGCCGGAGCGGACCTGGTCGGCAGCACCATGCGCGGTTATACCGGCAACACGCGCGAGTGTACCGACTTCGAACCCGCCTTCATCACGGACCTTGTAAATGCGGTTGACGTCCCGGTCATCGCGGAGGGCCGCATCGCGAGCCCGGACGATGCGCGCGCGGCGATCGAAGCCGGAGCATTCGCCGTCGTTGTCGGAACGGCGATCACGGCGCCGCAAGCTCTCACGGCGCGCTTCGCACACAGCATCCGATCCGCCACCATGGAGCACGACCCCGCCCGCACGTATCTCGGCATCGATCTCGGCTCCACGAATACGAAATTCGGCGCGGTATCCGGCGACGGCAGGTTATTGTTCTCCGGTGTAGCGCCAACCCCGGCTACCGGTCGCGATGCGTTGCTCGCGCATCTCGCGGAGATCGCGCGCCGCTGCGTCGAGCAGGCGGCCGGACACAACCCCGTGGCGCTCGGAATCGCGACCGGCGGCTGGGTCGA
>JAICMB010000424.1 GCA_025929455.1 Bryobacteraceae bacterium
ACTGTCGGCACGCTCTTGATGTAGCCGGCGCCCTCGCAATAAGAGCAGGGCGTACACAGTGTGCGCTCGAGCGACTGCTTTACACGCTTGCGCGTGATCGCCACCAGACCGAAGTCATTGAACTGCAGAATCTTGTATGGCGCGCGGTCGACCCGCATGGCGTCTTCGAGCGCCAGCATGACTTTCTGCCGGTTCTTGCGTTCGTCCATGTCGATGAAATCGACCACGCTGATGCCGCCCAGATCGCGCAGGCGTACTTGCCGGACAATCTCCTTCACGGCCTCTAGATTTGTTTTGACGATCGTATCTTCCAAACGATTCGACTTTCCGACATACTTGCCGGTATTCACGTCGATCGCGACCAGCGCTTCGGTCTGGTTGATGACGATGTAGCCGCCCGATTTCAGCCAGACCTTCGGGCGCAGCGCCTTCTCCAGCTCCGGCGTAATATTGAACGCGTCGAAGATGGGCTGCGGCCGCGTGTACAGCTTCACGCGCGCCACCAGCGAGGGCTGGAAGCGCTGCACGAAGCGCAGTACGCTTTCGTACATCTCCTCGTTGTCGACCCAGATGGCCTTGTATTGCACCGTCAACTGATCGCGCAGCACACGCTGCACGAGATCGAGATCGTGGTACAGCAGCACCGGCGCGGGCCGCTTCTCCGCTTTTTCGCGGATGTCCAGCCACAGGTTGAACAGGAAGCTCATGTCGGCAGCGATCTCGTCTTCGGTGTGGCCTTCGCCGGCCGTACGCACGATAAAGCCACCCGGCAAACCGGCGCGATGCGTTTGCAGAATCTTCTTCAGCCGCAGGCGCTCTTCGTCGCTGGCGATCTTGCGCGACACGCCCATGTGATCGAGCGTCGGCATGTACACGACGTACCGGCCGGGCAGCGCGATGTGCGAAGTGATGCGCGCGCCCTTTTGTCCGAGCGGCTCCTTCGCGATCTGGACGATGATCTCCTGCCCTTCCTTGAGCAGGTCGGAGATGAGCGGTTGACCCGTCTCGGGCCGTACGACGGCGCGCTCGGGGGTGCGCTCGGGCCGTTCACGCTCGGGTCGTTCCCGTTGTGGGCGCTCGCGCTCAGCCTGCGGCGCTTCCGCGGCGCGCGCAGGTTCCGCCGGCGCTGCTTCGCCACGACCCTGCTGCGAACGCATCTTGCGGCGCATGCGGCGCGAGGTGCGGTGCAGATAGCGCCCGCCTTGCTCGCGCACGGTGGCAACTCCCGATGCGGGCTCGCCGGCTTCTCCCGCGCCCGGCGCCTCGGCAACGGCGGCAGCTTCGGGTTCAACGGATTCTGTCTCCGCTTCCTCCTCCGGGCTCGCCGCTTCCGCTTCGGCCGCTTCCGCGTACGCCTGATCGACGAGCTCGTCGATCTCATCCACGTCGCTGCCACCGGCCAACAGCTCGACTTCCTGCAGCTCGTCTATAGTTTCCTGAGTGAGGATGCCATCGAGAGAGATATCGTCCGTATCCGCCGCGGCGATGTTCTCGTCAGCGTCTGCGGCATCGGCGTCGGGCTGCGCCTCATCGGCTACCTGTTCCAACTCCGGCGGCGCTGCACCGGCTTCTTCCTGTTCGCCGGCATCGAGCGTCGAAACGGTGGTGTGCCGGTACTTGGCTAGCGATTCGCCCGGCAGCACGGAAAAATCCTCGGATTCAGCGGCGGCGGGCTCGCGTACCGGCGCTTCCACGGCCGGCGCTTCCGATTGGTCCGCGGTGCGCTCCGGCCGTGCATACTTGCTGTCCGGAAACTCGCGCCCGCGGCGGCGTTTGCGCCCGCGCCGGCGACGGTCGTCGCGATCGCGCTCGTTTCGTTCGGTTCCTTCAGGCGCCGCACCGCCGTGCGCCGCGCCGTTTGCCACGGCAACAGCTTCAACTGCCGCCGGTTCCGCTTCAGCCTCTTCGCGCGGGCGCTCGCGGCCAGCGCGTTCGTCCTTGGGGCGATCCCCACGGCCGCGTTCTTCGTGGCCGCTCCGTTGTTCGCGGCCGCCGCGCTCTTCGGGCCCGCTCCGTTCTTCGCGTCCGCCGCCGATGCGGTCGTATTCTTCGTTCTCTTCGAAAAAGTCGGACACGTACAGGAATGTGTCGCGCTCCAGGCCCAAATCGACGAATGCCGACTGCATGCCCGGCAGCACGCGCATGACGCGCCCTTTATGAATGCTTCCGGCGAGCGAATACTCGTTCGCGCGCTGGAAGTACACCTCTACCAATTGATCGTCTTCGAGAATCGCCAGTTCGGTCTCGTGGCGGTTCGCGGCGATCACCATTTCCTTGGCCATCTGCCTCTCCTTGCGGGGCGCCCTGGCGCACCCGCCCGCTGATTCACCGGCGCGCTCGGTGCGGATAAACCGCGCCGCGCCTCCGGGCTTACCGCGGCTGGAGAACGGTTGTGAATCTCAGAAAGATGTAGGCGGCGGAAATACTCGCCGGGTGATCACAAAGGACCGTTACCCCGGCGTCACGCAAAACTCGTTGCACATGGGGTTCGCCTGAACCATCCACACGGCCCCTCCCTTCAAGTCGGGGATCTGCCGTGCTGACCGACGATGCTGCTCAGCAGCCCGTCGTTTGCCTTCCAATCTCTCTCGAAAACTCTCGACCGTCACCCGGCCGCTAATTAACAATTCTCTGGAGCCGGACATTGTTCACCAGCCCCAGCATCAAAAACGTCGATAAGATGTTCGATCCGCCGGAACTCATGAGCGGCAGCGGTATGCCTGTAACCGGCATTCGCCCCACCACCATCCCGACATTCACTAACACATGAAACAAAAGAACCGTTGCCACTCCCATGCAGACGTACATGCCGGCTTTGTCCTCTGCCGTTTGTGCGTTTTGAACGATCTGCATGAGAAGAACAAAGTATAAGCCTAATACTACAACAACACCTACAAACCCGTGCTCCTCCGCGAAGGCCGAGAAAATAAAGTCCGTGTGCGGCACCGGCAGGAACCGTAATTGCGTCTGGGTACCCTTGGTTACGCCCTGCCCCCAGATCGCGCCGGACCCGACCGCGATCTTGGATTGGATCACCTGGTAGCCGGATCCCTTGGGATCGAGCCCCGGATCGAGGAAGCTCACCAGGCGCGCCTTTTGATAGTCCTGCAGCGCGATCCAGCCGACCGGCAGCGCGATCGCGGCGATCAGCGCAATGGCCAGCGCGTGCTTCCACTGCAGCCCGAATAGAAAAACTCCGACAACGAGGATGGGCAGGTACGTGAGCGACGTGCCGAGGTCAGGCTGCTTCATCACCAGCGCCATCGGCAGCGCGATGAGGCCGCCCAGTTTCAGCAGGTCGCGGAGTTCCAGCTTCTTTGTCTTTAACCGCGAAAGATAGCGCGCAACCAGCAGGATCAATACGATTTTGACGAACTCGGACACCTGCAAGTGGATGCTGCCGCGTCCGATCCAGCGCCGGCTGCCGAACACTTTCTGGCCTACTGCAAACGTTGCGATCAACGTCACGACCGAAAGTACGTAGAACGCCGGCACGTGCTCCAGCAGCGCATGATAGTCGATCATGGTGACGACCCACATCAGGATCACGGCGGCCACGATCCACACCGCCTGCTTCCACCAGGCGTCGCGCCAGATGGTGTCGTGCGTGGCGCTATAGATCTGCAGCACGCCGACGGCACAGATGATGCACGCCAGCGTGAACATGGCCCAATCGAAATCGCGGATGGAGCGGTATACAGCCATTTATCGGTATTGGGCGATCACGTAATCGGTGGGGGAGGGTGGTTTGTACGCCGGGCCTGTCCCGCCGGGCAGGGGCATATGCAGCCAGGCCAGCGGATTTTCAAGCAGCAGCGGAGCGGACTGCGCCAGCGCCGGCCGTGAGTGGTACAGGCGCGCTTTCTTGTCGAAATAAGCCTTGATGACGTCGCGCACGATCGGCGCGGACAGAAAGCCGTGCTCGCCGCTTTGAA
>JAICMB010000828.1 GCA_025929455.1 Bryobacteraceae bacterium
GCGAGTTTCCGGCCGGGTACAACGCATCGCAGGAGTTGGCGCGGGCGGACTGGAAGCCGGCGTTTCTCGGCGAACATCAGAATGCGACGCTGGTTGCTGTGGCGGAGGCGATTATTCCGGGTGCGCAGGCGGCCGGGGTGAACCGCTTCATCGACGAGATCATGGCCGTGGAAGAGCCGCGTGTGCAAAAGCGCTTTCTCGAGAGCCTGGCTTACCTCGACGGCGAGGCTTTCGATCGATACGGCAATGCGTTCGTGTATCTCACGCCGGAGCAGAAGAATGGCGTGCTGGCGTTTCTCGCGTATCCGCACACGTTGATCACGTGGCAGGAAAACTCGCAGGACACCTGGCGCGGGCACGAGCACTTCACCAATTTAAAGAATTGGATTTCGCGCGCGTACTACAACTCGGAAGCCGGCATGAGAGATCTCGGCTACGATGGCCCGCCGCACGGCGATTTTACCGGCTGCGAGGCTAAGAGCTAACTGCGCATGTATTGCGATTCGCGCGGGGCGCGGTAGCGGACATCGAGGTACGGCGTTTCGAGTCTTTTGCCGCCCATGGCGTGCGCGGATTTTAAACACCCTTCGAGAATGCCGCTGGTGAGCAGCGTGCGTTCGATGGGGTACGGCGCGACACCGGTAGTGAACATCTCCTCGACTTTGTGCATGAGGCACGCGGAGTAGGTGACGTTGGGGTCAGGCGTGAGCAGGAACTGTGTGGAGACGAGTTCGCGGCGGCCTTTCACGCGCGCGGCGAAGTTGTAATCGCGAATCGCGCCGGTGAGCATGAGCAGCGTGGCGCGCAAGCCATCGCGGTATTCGATGATGTACAGGCCGGGATGCGGGACGAGGCCGGGCAGCACGTTATCGGCGACGAGGTCCTGCGTGCGGCCGTCCTTCACCGTGAGTCCCATGGGCGTGTCGCTGCGCGAGAGCGCGGCGGTAAGCAGTTCGCGCGAGTAAAGCCCCTTCGCGCCGGCTTCCCACACGGCGTCGCCTTCGAGCATCTGCACGGCTTTCACCCCGGTCTCACCGCCTTTGCGGCGCTCCACCATACACTGCAGGCCTTCGAGCGCGTGGAAGTCCATGGGGTCGGAACCGCCTTCACCGACCATGAGCGCTTCCTCGATTTCGGCGCCGTAGGGGATGTCGATGTCGGGAATACGGAAGGTGACGGGAACCGACGAGCCGCCCAGCATGGGGAAGTTCATGCGGTGCGAGCTGTCCACCATCTTTTTCGCTTTTTCGAAGCTGTAGGAGAGGTGTTTGTCGTTGTAGACGGGAACGACGCGGCCGTCTTTTTCAAAAACGTCGGTGACCTGTTTGAAAAATTCGTAGCGCGGATAGAGGATCTGGCCGATGTCGTTGCGCGGATAGTTGCCGTGTTCGCCGATAATCAGCACGGCGTCGACGGCGAGCTTGTCGCCGCCGCAGCGCACGGTTTCCGCAACCGTCGGATAGACCTTAAAGCCGAACTCCTTGGCGCGCGACTCGCTGAGGTCGCCCTCGGGGTGCTGGTCCACATACAGCGCGACCACTTTCGCGTTCGCGTGATGCCACTCGCCGGCGTAGGGGTAACCGACCAGGAAACGGTCGCC
>JAICMB010000403.1 GCA_025929455.1 Bryobacteraceae bacterium
CCCCGCTCAGCCGTGAAGACTGGTGGATGGAAAATGTCCTAGTCTTCTTTATCGTGACGGTCCTCGCTGCCGGGTATCCGCATCTGCGCCTGTCCGATCTTTCCTACACGCTGATCTTCGTCTTCCTGTGCCTGCACGAGGTCGGCGCGCACTATACCTATGAACAGGTGCCCATCGGATTCTGGATGAAGGACACCTTCCATTTCAAGCGCAACGACTACGATCGCATTGTGCATTTCATGTTTGGTTTCTGCTGGTCATTTCCGACGCGGGAATTCTTCTTGCAAGCGGCCAAGGCGCACAAGTTTTGGAGCTATTCCGTGCCGCCGGCGATCATGCTCGCGGTGAGCGCGTTTTACGAAATTATCGAGGCGTACACTGCAGTGCAGAATCCCGGCATGGAAGCGCAGTTCGTGGGATTACAAGGCGATATTTTCGATTCACAGCGCGACATGACGTGCGCCCTCATTGGCGCACTCGTCATGATGACGATCGCCGCCATCGCGCAGTATGAAGGGGAGCTAAAAGACATTCCGGATCCAGCCATGTTGACACACCCGCAGCACCACGCGACAACGCACCATCACGAGCGCCATCCCGGCGACGGTTCGCACGATTAGAGAGGCGGCGGACGCCGCCTCTGGCTAGAGTTCCGTCCGTTTAGCGGCGGCCGGTTTTTTTCGCGGTCTTTTTAGCCGTTTTTTTCGCGGGAGCTTTCTTGGCGGCGGCCTTTTTACCGGCGGATTTCATAGGAGCTTTTTTCGCCGTTTTCTTGGCAGCCGTACCTTTGGCAGCAGTCTTCTTGGCAGCGGTTTTCTTGGCGGCCGTTTTCTTGCCGGCGGTTTTCTTGCCTGCCGCCTTCTTTGCGCTACCGGCTGCCGTCTTCTTCTGTGCGGATTTCTTCGTTGACTTCTGAGTGGTTTTGGTCATCGATGTTTTTTTACCCGCGGATCTGGCGCTGCGCGAAGAAGCCTTGCGGGCCGGCTTGCGCGCGGGGGCCTGCTGCTGTTCTTCACCGCCTTGTTCCGTGCCGCCCTCACCCTGTGTCTCGCCGCGTTGCGCCGTGGGCGTCACCTTAGTCGTCTCGTCGTCGGCTTCATCTTCTCCGTAGTCGCCCAAGTCCGACTGCATCGCCGCCTCATCTTCGTAATCGTCGAGCTCGTCGTCACCGGCAAACCGGTAGATATCGAACATTCTCCATGCCTCCTGTTAGGGCCTAACCACACTTAGAATAACTCGTTTTATTTTCGAGGCAAGGGGAATCTGCACAAATACGAGCGCGAGAAGGCTGACGTGGCGAATCGATGCACGAGCGCCGCGCGGATCACGCGTGCGTGTGGGTCCGGCGACGCGGTGTGCGCGCGCATAGCATGTGAATGTGCGAGCGCGGCTAAATGCGACGTGCCCCGCGGCGGTTGCTTCGCCGCCGCGCGTGGTGGCGCGATGGCGGGGGACGGACGACACAAAAGTGGCTGCGTTGTGGGGAACTAATCGACGCGCGCGGCAGATGCGCGATAGGTACGCGTGCCGGCGCGATGATGCAGAATGCGGTCGGCCACGTTGTGCGCGCGCGACCTGCGCGATGAGGCCGTGCGCGAGGTGCGGTGCGACGATGCGTTACTACGCGTGGCCGTGCGGCGCGACCCGCGCGAGTGCTTCGCTTTCGCGCGTGCCGGAGCGTCGGGGTTGTACGAGGCGGGAATGATCAGCACGTCGCCTTCTTCGGGCGCCTCGAGCACGAGTGAGCGGTTCGCGGCCGCGATCGACGATGCGGGAGTGGAGAAAGCGCGCGCCACTTCAGCCAGTGTTTCTCCGCGCTGGACGCGGTGCATGCGCCAGGTGCTGCGATGCTCGGACGGCACGTTGGAGAGCGCGGACATGAGCATATTCGAATCGCCTTTAGCAATGTGCAGCGCGTAGCCGGCGGGCGCTACGGACCGCAGCAGCGCAGGGTTCATGTCGCGAACTTCCGAGACAGGCACGTTCAGTGCGTCAGCCACCAGCGCGATGTTGGTGGGGCACTTCAGATCGACGGTGTCGTACTCGAGCGGGGCGTCGGCATCCACGTCGTCGATGCCGTAGTCGTGCGGGTTCTTCGACATGATCGTGATGGCAACGATGAGCGGGACATAGTTCATGGTCTCGCGGGGCAGGGCATTGCGGCTGCGCAGTTCCCAGAAATCGGCGTAGCCGGTGCGCTGCACGGCGTTGTCGACGCAGCCGGGCCCGCAGTTGTAAGCGGCCATTGCGAGATACCAGTCGCCGAAGTGCGTGTACAGATCGCGCAGGTGGCGGGCGGCCGCGCGGGTGGCCTTCTCGGGATCGAGGCGATCGTCGTACTGCCGCGTCTGCATCAGACCGTACTCGCGCCCACGCCAGGAGACGAACTGCCACATGCCGGTGGCCTGTTTATAAGACAGCGCGCGCGGCAGGAAACCGGACTCGGCCTGTGCCAGATAAAGGAGCTCCTGCGGCACGCCCTCTTCGGTGAGAATGCGTTGGATCAGCGGCTTGTAGCGTCCGGCGCGCTTGAGTCCGGCGATAAGCGTCTTACGCCCGCGGTCGGTGGAAAAGTAATGAATATAACTGAGGACGGAGTCGTTCAGTTCGAGCGGAAGCTGCGAGGCGGTGGCCTGGATCTCTTCCATGACCTTCGGCTTCAGCTTGGGGTCCACCGGGAAGGTCATCTGCAGCATGCCATCGAGGGGCGATTTGTCGTACACCACGCGCGCATCGTCTGCATCCGAACCGAACCCATCCGCATCATAGCGGGAGATGGCATCGGCCAAGCGGTCCAATTTATGCTCGACTTTCTGGCGGTCCTTCAAGTCCTCGGGGGCGGCGAGCAGCACATCGACGGACTTGTTGAACTGGTCGCGCGCGGCAGTGAAGTCGGCAGTCCGGTACAGACGCTGGCCCGATTCGAAATATCCCTGCGCCTTCGCAATGAGCAGATCAGCGGCGCTGGGCTTCGGCGGCTCGGGAGCGACGGCGGCGATGACTTCGGGAGGCGCAGCTGCGGGGGGCGGAGGAGGAGGCTGATGTTCGACGGCGGCGGCCGGCGGCGTAGCGGGAACGGCCGGGAGGAAAGACATGGCAAACTGCTGCGGCCGGTTGGACATGCAGCCCGTCAACATCAGGACGGGCGCTGAGAATGCCATAACCGGCAACAGAAGTTTTCGAGTCATTCTACTCCCTGGTGCAGCAGTTCTTTTCGGAATCGCCAGGCGTGGGGCCGATCAACCGCGATCTTCCTACGCGCCCCCAGGCGGGTACAGCAACTTCTAATTCCGAAACTCCGACTTTACAACAAAACGGAGACCGGGTCAACCCGCCACAGCGGCTGTATCCGATTGACACACTTATAGAAACGGACGGAGCAGGCTAGTACGACAGGAGCAGAACTCCTTAGAATGGGCGGAAAACGGCTCCGAAATTTGGGACTGATTCTTTGTTAGAGCGGCGTGCGGGAGCCGGGCGCCGCAGGTAAACTGAGCGCACCGGTGACCGTGAGTTCGGCGACCTGGAGACGAGTGACGGTAAGCTCGTCGATGCGCAACGCCTTGAAATCGGCGCGTCCGGCGTGCATGCGGCCGATTGCAAGCCGGCCGATCGCGAGGGCTCCGATAGCGAGTGCACCCACCGAGAACGCTCCGAGAGCGAAGGCGCCCACGGCGGCGGCGCCGGCACTTACGTGTAAGCGGTGCTCCTTTGGTACTGTGGCGTGTTTCATGGCTGGTACTTGGGCACGTGGGGAGCCAGTACGCCGCGCTGAAAACTACCTGGCGGTACGTTTCCCTAGCCTAGTGTCCTGAATGATAAATTCGTCTACAAAGTATGTGGGGCAGACGTCCACGTCTGCGCCGGACCTCCAGGTCCGGCTGTTCGGGCACTCTCCAAATACGTCCCAATTCGGGGGTGGGTGCCCGCAGCAGGTCTGGATTGGGCTACAAGGAACTGGGGTTCGCCAGTGATCCCTGTACAATCGAAAGCTGCGCGGCATCGTGCGGCGGCGGACGAGGCGGGTTGGCAACCCGCCGCAGGCTGACAGCCTGCCCCACGA
>JAICMB010000158.1 GCA_025929455.1 Bryobacteraceae bacterium
ACGCCATCGCCCACGCCGAGAAAACCCTGGCTCGGCCCCGTACCGGTGGATTCCAGCACGGCCGCGCTCGGTACGCGGCGCAACACGTGCCGCTCGACAGCATACACCGGCAGGCCGTTTTTACGCTCTGTGATCAGGGCGTCAATCGGAGCGGCGAAGATTGGGCCGTCCGCGGCGACGATCCACTCGCGTTTGGCGGTCGCCGTCGCGCTGAGGCCGCTGAACAGCGCACTGTAGAACTGCTGCCCCCGCTCGTCGCGATCCGCCGCGTGTCCCTCGACGGCGTCGCGGAATACCTCCGCCATCGCCGTGAGATCCCGGGCCGGAGCAAGACGGTGCATTTCAAGACCATGGTCCGTAAGCGCCCATAGGAAGGACGTGCGCTCTCCGAGGCGTACGCTCAGCAGGGCGCTATCCCGCGGCAGGGCGCGCTGGAATTTAGTGAGTGCCTGGGCAAGAGAAATGTTCTCTCCCGATTTATTCCCTGCTGGAGTAGCCGTGCCGTTCACCCAGGCTAAACCTGAAGTCGCCTCAAGTTCTACAACCGACTGCCGGGCCTGCTCGAAACGTGCTGCCGCCTGGGGAGTGCCGTCGGCCAGCATCACCGTTTCGGCACGGCGCAATGAAGCCAGCGCCTTCCAATAACGGTCGGCACGCTCGGGGTGCAATTCCCGGGACCGGCGGGCGAGTGTTTCCATCAGGCTGGCCGCACGTTCTTCTTCGGTCGCCAGGAAAGCTTCCGCGCTGCCGCCGGGCTGCATGGCGGCGGTTTCGATAAACACGGTATAGAGGTCGTGCAGCCAATATGTGGCGCCACTGCGTAGAACGTCCGATGGCGAAATGCCTTCGCGCCAGGCTTGCGCGAGTTTCAGAGCGCGCCGGAAATCGTTCAGCGCATCGCGGCGGCGGTGCTGCGCCAGCCGAACCAACCCGCGTTCCTGCAGCAGATACATGTGCCACAGATTGTTGTCGCTAGCTTTCGGGCGAATAGCCAGCGCGTCGTCGAGGAGACGTCCGGCGAGACGCAGGCGACCGCGCAACCGTTGCACACGCGCCGTAACGCGCAGCACGGGCCGCAAATCCACGGTGGGCGCTTCGATCGCAAGGTAATACGCGCGGGCTGCGGCGTCCTCGGCCGCTTGCATATCGCCTTCGGCGAGCAACTGCAGAGCGTAGTGCGTACAGCCTTCGATAAGGATTTTGTTGTCGCCGGCGCGTGCGGCCTGCTGCAGCCCCGCGCGGAAATATTCGCCGGCCTCGGTGTTGCGGCCCGTCGCGCCGCGCAAGAGTCCAAGCCCGAGAAGCAGTTGCGCCGATTCCGCGGCGCTCGCACTGTTCGCCGATCGCGCCGCTTCCGCCGCGGCCTGTCCGGCAGCGTTCATATCGCCGATTTGCGCGTATAAAGAGCCGAGATTCGCGCCGATGACCGCGAGCATGTGCTGGTCGGCGCTGCGCCGGGCGGCGTCGCGGGCCATTGTATAGCGCCGGATTGCGCCCTGATAATCGCCCAGCGCGAAATGTGCTCCCGCGGCATTCGACATAAATGAAACGGCGCTTTGCGCGTCGCCCAGGCCCTGGGCTCGCGCATAAGCCCGCTCCCACATGGCCGATGCGTCGGCATATTCGCGCCGGCCGTATAGCGCGGTTGCGGATGCCGACAATCTGGCCAGCGAAGCGTCATGCCGCCGCATCCGCACCTGTGCCGCGCGAGACCCGGCGCAAACCACGGCCAGAACCGCTGCGCAGAAGGATGCTGCAAGCATGGGCAGACGCATCTTGCGGCCAACGTTTTCAGGAAACAGGCCCATGCAAAAAAACCTTACTCTTTATCAGAGGTACTGTTAAATATACTGACTAGGCCATATCCGGTCAAGGGATTTCTTAGAAATTTCTTGAGATTTTTCCGATAGATTTATTAATTAATGGGTAAAGGCTAGTCCTACCTGACGGCCAGTACTAGCCGTGAGGCTTCCTATAGGCCGTTGTAGTCGGTAGGTATTAGAACGGCGCAGCGTTCGGTACTGTGAAAATTTCGCCGCTTTGCTTATCGCGTGCTGATACGGGGTTGCAGCAATGTGAACGCGTACAGCGTGTCGCCTGCGCCGACTACGAGATACTGTCGGCCATCCAACATATATGTCATGGGTCCGTTCGTTACCGGCGCGAGCAGGCGAAAATGCCATAGCGCGCTGCCGGACGCGGGATCGTACGCAATCAAGTTCCCGTGCGGGTCGCCCGTAAACAGCACTTTGCCGGAAGTCGTGAGGATGCCTGCGCCGCCGAGTCCGTTGGCGCCGCGGCCGGAGTATGCATGGCTCCAGCGAATCTTCCCGGTGCGGTAGTCAATCGCTTTTAGTACGCCTTGAGACCACAACGTGCGCCCGCTGCCGCCGTAACCTTCGGGCTTTTCGTCAGTATCGGTGAGGTATGCGAGTGAGTAGCCGTCTACCGCATGCACGTAAAACAAACCCGTTTCGGGATCGAAACTCGGCGGAATCCAGTTGGTGCCGCCGCCCGCGTTGATGTTGAGCAGAGCGCCGTTCGTTTGCGGCTCTTTCTTTTCGTCGGGTATGGGCTCGCCATTGCGGGCGATGCCGCGCGACCAGTTCACGCCGACGAACGGCGCCGTGACGATGTTCTTGCCGTTAGTGCGGTCGAGCACGAAGAAGTAGCCATTGCGCGCCGCCTGCGCCAGCAGTTTCCGTTTCACCCCATTGATCTCGGCGTCGAACAGTACGGGCGTCTCGACATTATCCCAGTCATGCGTGTCATGTGGAGACGCTTGAAACCACCACACCAATTTCCCGGTATCGGGATTCAGCGCAACGATGGAACAGGTCCAAAGATTATCGCCGTTGCGGCCTTGGCCGGCGTAGACGGGATTGGGATTGCCGGTGCCCCAGTACAACAGGTTCAGTTCCGGGTCATACGTGCCGGGTAGCCAGGTCATGCCGCCGCCGTGTTCCATAGCGGCTTTGTTTGGCCAGGTATCGGCGCCGGGCTCGCCAGCACGCGGTTCCGTGTTCCAGCGCCATTGCAGATCGCCGGTTTCGGGATCGC
Organism: Bryobacteraceae bacterium; assembly: GCA_025929455.1. Next base: position 3,061 of record JAICMB010000158.1, read on the forward strand.
GCGCTTCGAGATATCCGGGCACGTCCATAGCATCGCCGCCTACGCCGACGATCACGTGATTGCCGATGACCAGCGGCGCCATGGTCGTGAAATATTGCAGCTTGTAGTCGGCCACTTGTTTCCGCCAGCGCTCCGAGCCGTCCTTCGCGTTCAGCGAAATGAACCATCCGTCGGGACCGAGAAAATACAGCCAATCGCCGTACATACCGACGCCGCGGTTGCCGATGAGATGGCCGCCGTGATCGTTCCAGCGGTAATGCCAGAGTTCTTCGCCCGTGCGTGCATCGGCCGCCCAGACGTGATCGGGCGCCGTGAAGTACAGGATGCCATTCACTTCGAGCGGTGTGGATTTAATGACAATGCCGTTCACTCCGCGCTGCGCCCCGCCCGTTTCTGAAAGTGGCGCACGGAACATCCATGCCAGCGAGAGCGAGCCGACGTTGGACGCGTTGATCTGCGCGAGCGGGCTGTAGCGGCGGCCGGAATAATCGCCGTTGTAGGTTGGCCACTTGTCGACAGGCGGTTCACGCAGCGCCGCGCGGCTGAGCATCTGGGCGGAACCGGCGGACGCGGCAAAGAGGGCCGCAAAAACGGCGAGAGCGTTCCTCATTTCAGAGTCTCCAGATACGCGAGAAGATTGTGCATGTCGTCATCGGAATACTGGCCCAACAGCTCGCGATGCGCGGCGAGGCGGTCTTCGACCTCAACTTTCACCGCGTCGCGCGGCCAGGAATGATAAATTCCGTTTCCGTCGAACAGGGCAACGTCGAAATCGTCCAGCGACTTCAAAGTGCCCTTGATTGTTTCACCGGACGAAAGCGTGACGGTAACGGCCGGAGGCTCACGACGGGTTCGAGCGCCATCGATGCGGGTTCCGTTTCCTGGGTACAGAAACTGCGCCTGTAAATCCGCCGGCGAAAATTTGCTCGCGATGCCGGCGAGATCGCCGGTCGGAGAATGACACGTATTGCAGCGGCCCGCGCCGTTGAAATACGCCTGACCCGCCGCGGCATTGCCCGTAACAACGTCCAGCAGTTTGTAGGTGCCGCGGTTGGCGGCGGTATACACGCGCATGTGCAGAAACGCGGCGATATCGGATAGCTGTTGCGGGGAAAAATTGAATGCGGGCATGCCGCGGTCCGGACGGCCTTTGGATACCACGGGTGCGATCAGGTTGCCGCCTTCGTCGTGCAGCACGAGCGCGGAGCGCACTAGGTCCGGGCCTTCGGCGCCGTTCGCCTTGGCGCCATGGCAGAACGCACAATTGGACTGGTACACCTTCTCGCCGCGTTCGGCGGCCGCGGCGTCAGGGGGCGGCGGCAATCCGAGAAACTCGCGTGTGCGTTCGCTGCGATTCGCGGCGGGGGGCCGCTGTGCGACGGCCATGAACGAAGCGGCCGCGGCAAGGAAGAGGAGCAAGAGCCGGCTGGTCATGCCTAAGTCACGTACTTTACCGCGAAACGTGCACCAGCGTGCGGCCGGACCATTTTTCCTTTCTACGATGAGAGAACCTCTGAGGTTTTACGAATGCCCCTCCGGCGCCGGTCCCCGGTTATTGCCCTTTCTCTCTCTATAACGCTTTCTGCGCTGAGTCTGGCTGCTGCTCCGCAGTCCGCGCCCGCTAACGTTGACGATATCAACGCCAGCCTGCAGAAATTCACGAGCATCTATCAAGCCGTGGAGTCGAATTTTGCCGATAAAGTGGACCCCGATCAGGCGGTTTACCGCGGCGCCATTCCCGGCATGCTGCGCACGCTCGACCCGCACTCCAACTTTTTCGATCCGAGCGCGTACCAGGCGCTGCGCGAAGAGCAGGTCGGACATTATTACGGTGTCGGCATGATCATCTGGGCGCCCGAAGGCAAGGTGCTGGTGAACTACCCGTTCAAGGGCTCGCCGGCGTTCCGGGCGGGCTTGAGGCCGGGCGACCAGATTATCTCCGTGAATGACAAGAAGGTCGCGCAGCTCGGCATTTCGGACGTTTCGTCGCTGTTAAAGGGCGCGCGCGGCACCAAGGCGACCATCGAAATCCGGCGGAGTGGCGCAAAGGACCCGCTGTGGTTCACGGTTACGCGCGACGAAGTGCCGCGCGACAGCGTCCGCACCTCGTATTGGCTTAGGCCGGGCATCGCTTATCTCAAGATCGACTTCTTCAACGAGAACACTGGCCACGAAGTGGAAACCCAACTGGCGCGCCTGGGCGAGAATCGCATTGACGGGCTGGTGCTCGATCTGCGCGATAACCCCGGCGGCATTCTGCAGGAAGCCGTCGCGGTCGCGGATCATTTCCTGAAGCGCGGCCAGACCATCGTCAGTCACCACGGACGCGCATCCGCAGAAGTGAAATTCACGGCGCGGCACGGTGAGCGCGGAGCGCAGTATCCCATCGTCGTGCTGGTGAATCGCGGCAGTGCTTCGGCGGCTGAAATTTTGGCCGGCGCGTTGCAGGATCACGATCGCGCCTGGATTCTCGGCGAGAACACCTTCGGCAAGGGCCTGGTGCAGGCGCCCTACCCGCTTTCGGGCAACAGCGCGCTGCTGCTGACTATCGCGAAGTATTACACGCCCAGCGGACGTCTGATCCAGCGCGATTACTCGCACACTTCGTTTTACGACTACATCAGCCGCCCCGAGGGTAAGAACAATCAGGCTGACAAGCGACACACCGACAGCGGGCGCACAGTCTACGGAGGCGATGGCATCACGCCCGATGAAAAATATGCCGCTCCCAAAGCGACGCACCTGGAGGCCGACCTGGTAAATTCGCTGTCGTTCTACTTCTTCACGGCGGATTATTTCGGTACGCACCCCGCAAACATCACGCGCGAGTGGAAACCCGGCGATGACGTAGTGCAATCGTTCGTTGCGTTCTCGCACAAGCGCGGCGTGAACTTTACGGCCACGGAGTTCAACCGCGATAAATCCTGGGTCGCCGAGCGGCTGCGGGAAGAGCTGGCCACCACTGCGTTCAGCAAAGATGACGCGGACCGCATCGCGCTTGACAGCGACCCCGAATTACCACGGGCTATCGACGCGCTGCCGCAATCGAAGGCGCTGCTCCAGAGGGTGCAGATGGCCGCGCGCGGGTCCGCCCCATCCGGACAGTAGACGGCGTGCGTGCCGTTCATCTCGAACAGGGACGCGTTTCTGTTGTAAATAAGCGCGCGCCGCGGCGCGCCGATAACTTTGCGCTGATTCGCGTTCTCTATGCAGGCATCTGCAACACCGACCTGGAGCTGCGGCGCGGCTACTACGGCTTTCGCGGCACGCCGGGCCATGAATTTGTGGGCGAAGTGCTCGAAGCCGGCAACGAAGCACTGGTGGGCAAGCGCGTGGCGGGCGAGATCAATCTCGCGTGCGGGAATTGTGAATGGTGCGCGCGCGGGCTGGGGCGTCATTGCCCGCATCGCACCGTTCTCGGCATTGTCAAACATCCGGGCGCGTTTGCTACGTTGCTGACGCTTCCCGAACGCAATCTGCACGTGCTACCGCGCGCACTCCCGCTGGAGCACGCGGTCTTTATCGAGCCGCTCGCGGCCGCCTGCGAAATTCTGGATCAAATAAAAATACCGCCGGGCGCGGCGACGGCGCTGCTGGGGGACGGCAAACTCGGCCTGTTGATAGCACAGGTGTTGCATGCGAACGGGATCGCGCTGCATCATTATGGGCGACATCGCGACAAGCTGCGCATCTCACGCGACGCGGGAATCGAAACGCGCCTGACCACCCGGACGCCCGCCGCCGCGTACGATTTCGTCATCGACGCGACCGGTTCGCCCGCGGCCCTGGCGCAGGCGGTTCGCATGACACGTCCGCGCGGAACGCTCGTCATGAAATCGACCGTGCACGGACTGGTGCCGCTCGACACCGCGCCTGTGATCGTCAACGAACTGACGCTGGTAGGTTCGCGGTGCGGCCGTTTTGAACCCGCTCTCCGGCTGCTGCGGTCCGGAAAAATTAAGGTGGGGCCGCTGCTCTCCGATATATTGCCGCTCGAAGAGGCGCCGCGAGCATTCGATCGCGCGGCGGAGCGAGGCGCGCTGAAAGTTCTTCTCCAGCCGCGATAACTCGACAGCCTTGTTCCTTATCTCCCGTCCGATACGTTGGAAAAAACGTACGAACTACTCCCACGGCCGTTGACGCCACGTTCCGCTCCACGAAAGAATGGAGCGGAGGCAGAACACCGCCTCGTAGGAGTATTTGAGTGACGATTCCTAGACTTACCGAAGCCGTGCAA
>JAICMB010000255.1 GCA_025929455.1 Bryobacteraceae bacterium
ATCATCCCGCGCGGAATGGCGCTGGGCGTGACCATGCAGTTGCCGATCGACGATAAGCACACCTATACCCGCGACTACCTCACCACGCGACTGGCCATCATGATGGGCGGACGCCTCGCCGAGGAGTTGTTCCTCAACACCATGACGACCGGCGCCGGCAACGACATTGAGCAGGCCAGCGAATTGGCCCGCAAAATGGTGTGCGAGTTCGGCATGAGCGATCTCGGTCCGCTGACCTTCGGCAAAAAAGAAGAGCAGATCTTCTTGGGCCGCGAAATCGCTCAGCACCGCGACTACAGCGAAGCGACGGCGATTCGTATTGACGAGCACGTGCGCAAGTTGGTCCAGCAGGGCTATGACGTCGCCTCGGGCGTTCTGCATGATCGTTCCGACGCCTTGGTGCGCATCGCGGAAGCGCTGCTCGAGCGCGAGATCCTGGATGGCGCCGAGGTTCATCTGCTGATCCAGAACGCGCAGCTCCCGCCGCTCGGCGGTCCGCCGAAGGCGCCGAAAGAGCCCGACAGACCGCAGCAGGTGATCCAGCCCGGTAGTGCGGGCGGCACTAAACTGCCGGGTTTGCTTGGTGGTGAGCACCCGCAGCCGGCCTAAGCAAAATCGTGAGTGAAACCATTACGGCCGGGATCGCAAACGCGGTCCCGGCCTTTTCTGTATATCTTTTCGACGTTGACGGTACGCTGGTGGACTCCGCGCCCGATATTTGCGGCGCGATCCAGAGCGTGCTGGCCGCCGCCGGCCGTACGGATGTGGAGGACGCGTTTCTGCGCCGCTACATCGGGCTGCATCTGCTCGACACGTTTCAGGACGTGTTTCCCCATTACACGCCGGAGCAGATCGAAGCGTTGATCGCGGATTACCGGCGCGTGTATCCGTCGCGCGAACACGCCTGCACGCGGCGGTTCGACGGCGTCGCGGAAGTGCTCGCGGCCTTACCCGGGCGCAAGTCGACGGCAACGACAAAAGGTACGCCAACTACGCGCATCGTGCTCGAACGCTTCGGCCTACTCTCGTTTTTCGATCGCGTACAGGGCACGGACGGCTTTCCCGCCAAGCCCGCGCCCGACGTGATCTTCAAATCGATCGAGGCGTTCGGCGCCACACCGGACGATTGTCTGTTTGTGGGCGACTCGCCCGCCGACATGGAAGCCGGCAAACGCGCGGGCGTGAAGACGTGCGCGGTGCTGTGGGGCTACGGCGAGCGCGAGCAGTTGCTGCGTTGGGAGCCGGACTATGTGATCGATCGGCCGGAGCAGCTTTGCTCGACCGCTTCGGCGAGATGATGTCTACATGCGCAAGGGTTCATCTGTGAGTAGATTCTCGCTCGCCCTCGAGTACCACCGGGAATATGATGGCCGCTGGCTCGCGGATATATCGACGCTTCCCGGCGTTACCGCATATGCGCGGACCAAGAAGCAAGCGACTGCCGCCGTGCAGGCGCTTGCGCTGCGGCTGATCGCCGACCGTCTGGAGCACGGGGAAGCACTCCCCGGCCCAATGGACGTGTCCTTCATTGCCGCCTGATTGGCCTTCCACCAAAGCGAAGCAGGCGCTCGCAGCGTTATTGCGAATCGGCTGGCGAATCAAGCGGCAGAGTGGGACGTCGCATCGCATTCTTGAACGCCCCGACTGGCCGGATTTCCTGTTCGCGTACCACGACCGCGTCACGCTCGATCCTACGGCGATGAAACTGCTGGCGAAGAAACCGGCCTGCGCCGGGAAGACTTGTAGGTCTATGCCGCAGGCTTGATGTTCTGATTCAACCGGAACACGTTGTCCGGATCGTACTTTTTCTTCACTTGCGCCAGTCTCGAATAGTTGCCGCGATAGCACGCCGCAATGCGCTCGTCACCCTCTTCCATCAGGAAGTTCACGTAACAGCCGCCCGCTGAGTGCGGGTGCAGCGCGGACCAGTAATTCCGTACCCACTCTCGGTACTGCGGCATCGGACCCGGATCGGCATTGATGGCGCCGAGAATGTGCACGAACTCCGTGTCTCGATAGCTGAACGCCGTCGCGTCTTGTGGAACGTCGTGCACCGCACCGTCCATCGGATAGATGTGGACGACGGAGTTTGGGGTCGGGACCGATGGACCGTACCGGACGTGCTCGGTAACGATCTCGGGACTGAGGTCATTCACGAAGTCGGCCTTCCAATAATGGTTCAGGCCGGGAGGCACCAGCGCATCGAAGATGCCTTGCAAAACCGGGTACGGCATCGGGCCGGTATGCGCGAACACCGGTGGGCCGAATTCACGTAGCGGTCGCGTGGCTTCCTCGCCCTTGGCGGGGTCGCCGCAATACGCCATCACGACTCCGACGAGCGTTTTCATGTGCAGCTTCGCGGGAAATGCAGGCGCTGGCGGCACCATGAGAAACGCGAAGAACGCGCTCAACTCGCGCGGCGCGCTCTCCATAAAATCGCGGAAGTGCTGCAGCGCCTCCTGCGCGCGCTCCAGCGGATACAAAACGGGTCCGGCGTACACGGTGCCGACTGGGTGAAGCCGGAACTCGAACGAGGTCGCGACTCCGAAGTTGCCGCCGCCGCCGCGCAACGCCCAGAACAGGTCCGGATTTTCATTCGCGCTCGCCTTCAGCAAACGCCCATCCGCAGTAACCACATCGGCCGAGATGAGGTTGTCGCAACTGAGGCCGTAACGGCGCGACAGGTAGCCGAACCCGCCGCCGAGCGTCAGGCCGGCAATGCCTGTAGTCGATATGATGCCGCCCGGCGTCGCCAACCCGAACGCCTGAGTGGCATGGTCCAGGTCGCCCCAGGTGCACCCGGCATCGGCGCGCACTACCCGCGCGGCTGGATCGACGTGCGCGCTCTTCATGCGCGAGAAGTCGATCACAAGCCCGCCATCGCAGGTACTGAAGCCGGCGACATTGTGACTGCCGCCGCGGATAGCGATGGGCAGATCGTTCTCGCGCGCGAAGCGGATACAACTGATGACGTCCGCGGCATCGGCGCAGCGGACGATCAAGTTCGGCCGCCGGTCGATCATCGCGTTGTAAACATGGCGCGCGCTTTCATAAGCGTCGTCGCCGGGACGGATCGCCTGCCCTCGCAAACTGGATATGAATGCTTGGGCGCCGGCATTAAGAGCGGGCGCGGTATTCGCGGTTTCCATATAAATCTCCTTACCCGATGGGAGCCACCGCGTAGTTTACAACGCCCGCAATCTCTCCTGGGCGTCCCCGAATTGCTCCAGTTTCACCCCGTAGCGGTCCATGAGCGAGACGTACAGGCTGCACATCTTGCGGTTGTCGCGGCTCTCCTTCAAATAATTAAGCGTACGTCCGGTCTGAAGCGAGCCACCGAGGCCGCCGGCGAGCACCACCGGCAGGCGAAAGTTATCGTGCTTACGCCCGATCCACATATTCGAGAGAAACATCAGGCAGGAATGATCCAGTACCGTTCCGTCCCCCTCCTTCATAGCGTCGAGCTTGGAGGCAAGATATGCGAATTGGCTTACATGGAAGCGGGCGATGCGCTCGTATCCATCCGAATTGTTGTTATGCGAGGCGGCGTGGTGACCTTCCCGCACTTGCAGGAACGGATAGTACATGGCGGAAAGATCGCGCGAGATGATGAGCGATGCAACGCGGGTCTTGTCCGTCTGGAACGCGATCGCGATGATGTCGCACATCAGCCGCGCGTGATCGCGCAGGTCTTCGGGCAAGCCGTTCGCCGGGCGATCCATCGCGGCAGTAATCGTGTTCTTCTTTTTCGCGGCGTCCTCGGCGTCCGCTTTACCCTTGCGCATGCCGTCGACGCGCTTCTCCACCTCGCGCACGCTAGTCAGATATTCATCCAACTTGCTCGTATCGGCGGAGCTGAGCTTCCTCGTGAGCGACTGCGTGCGTTCCTTCACGCGGTCGAGAATGCTGATGTTCAGCAGACTTCCGCGGTTGTCAAAAAGGTTATCCCAGGCGAGCGATGGGTAAATCTCCAGCGGTACGGGCGAGTCCGGCGTCTGCCACGAGATGTGGGAACTGTACGCCATCGAGAAGTTCGTCTCGTGGTAACCGGTCATCGGTTGATCGCAGGCCAGCACGATGCTCGATTGCGGCGTGTCCTGGCCAATATGGTTCGCGATCATCTGATCGATGCTGATGCCGGAGTGGATAATGGCGCCCTTTGCAATGTGCGCGCCCGATAGCAGGCTGCCGGTCTGCCCGGGATGAATGCCCTGACCCGTCAGCGCGTGCACGTACAGGCCGTCGATGATGTTGATCTTCTGCTTCAGCGGTTCGAGCGGCGCCAGCGTCTTGCTCAGCTTCATATCGGCGCCCTGCCCCTCCGCGCTCCAGTGGTCCTCGTTGATGCCATTGCCGAGAAACACCGTGGCAAAGCGTTTCGGGAACGCGGAAGGCGGCGGCGTGTCCGCGAAAGCGTCAAGCGACGCCAGCCATGGCAACGTCATGGCGCAGCCTGCGCCGCGAAGCACAGTTCGCCGGGTCATGCGCTGAGCGGAATTTCTCTTCGAGCGGGGCATCTCTAATTCGCCTTTCTCGGTGGCGGTTCGAACTTCGCCATCTGATCCGTATGCTGGGCGCGGCGGTCGCGGAACTGCGGGCTGGCGACGATCGTCTCGACCAGGGAGCTGAAACGATAGCCGTGCGCGCGGAGCCGCGTGGTCATGTTCTCGATGAGCGACTCATCGGAGAGCTGCAGCGACCGATTGAGCGCGTACGCGAGCAGCTTGCGGCTTAGCGTGTTGATGAAATCCTGCTCACGGTGCGCCACGATGTACGCGCGCAAGCCCGCGAGGCCGTCACCTTCGAATCCTCCTGGGTAGTTCACGCGCGTGTCCACGGTGCGCCCGGCCAAGTCCTTCGTTCTGGCGCCGCCGACAGGTCCATAGCCCTCGAACGCGAGGCCGAACGAATCGAAATGCGAGTGGCACGCGGCACATAAAGGATTCTGCCGGTGGCGCACCAGCATGTCGCGCACGGGCAGTTCCGATTTCGATTCGTCGGCCGGTAGTTCCGGAACCACCGGCGGCGGGGGCGGAATGATCTGTCCAAGCACTGTTTGCACAACCCAGTGGCCGCGCTTCACTGGGCTCGTACGCAGGCCGGGCGAGTTCTGCGTCAGGAACACGGCCATGGGCAGCAGGCTGCCGCGTCCATAACGGGCCGCATCGTCGACACGAACCCAGTGATCGGCATCGCCGGTCACGCCCGGAATGCCGTAGTGCTTCGCGAGCACCGGATTCACAAACGTGTAGTTGCCGAACAGCAGATCGCGGACGGAGCGATCGTTGCGAACGGCATCTTCGACGTAGCGAATAGGCTCTTCAAACATCGCCTCGCGCAATTGGTCGTTGAAGGTGGGGAATCGTTCGCGGTCGACAGAATTGTTGGTTTCAAAATGGCGGAAACCCAGCCAGTTGCCCGCGAATTCGGTGGCGAAGCCGCTAACGCGCGCGTCCTTCAACATCCGGCGCGTTTGCGCGAGCAGCACGCCGGTGTTTTCGAGATCGCCCGCGGCGGCGTGCCGCAATAACTCCTCGTCGGGCATGCTCGACCACAAGAAATAGCTCAAGCGGTTCGCAAGAGCGTA
>JAICMB010000178.1 GCA_025929455.1 Bryobacteraceae bacterium
CGGTAATGCCCTGCTCCGCCTTTACCCGCGATTCAGGATTGATGTTGACGAAGAACAGCGCGTGCCGGTCGAGGATCGCCTGTATACGATCGATCGCCGCTTTCTGATCGCCGGGCGCGCTCGTCAGCCGCTTCAATTCCGCCGTTTCTGCCGCGGGCAGCGGGTCGCCGATGAACTGCAGCGCTTCGAGCATCCGCGCGACCTGCGCCGCGAACGGCTGATACTCTACATCGCGGACCACCGGCACATTTTGCGCCGCGGCAATCGACGCCGCACATAAAAACAGCACTACACTGCGCATTCGTCATAATTCTAGTAGGTTTGTGGAGACCTCTATGCGATTTCTCGTTCTCGCGGCGCTGATGGCCGCAGCCTTCGCGGCGGAACCGGCCGCGCGTAACCCACTCGTCGGCCGCACAGGCGACACCGGTTTCATTCAACTCGAAGCGCCCAGCTTCAACGAGCTAACGCCGAAACAGAAAGAGGTCGCCTACTGGCTGTCGCAAGCTTCCATCGCGATCGACCGCATCATCTACGATCAGCTCTCGGAGTATGGATTACGCCAAAAGCGTGTGCTCGAAATGATCGTGGCGCATTCCGAAGCCGTGCCCTCCGCGCAATACGGCAAGATACTCGAGTTCACGAAACTGTTCTGGGCCAATCGCGGCAATCACAACGAAACCACGGCGCAAAAGTTTCTTCCGGACTTTACGTTCGATGATTTGAAGTCGGCGGGTCTCGCAGTTATCCACGCCGGCAAAGCGCGCGGTTTCATCGCGGATTCTTACACTCGCGAAATCGAAGCGCTGCGGCCGTCGTTGTTCGATGCCGGTTTCCAGCCGATGACCACCGCTAAAGCCCCGCGCAATGGCCAGGACATCCTGCAAGCCAGCTCGAATACCTTTTATTCCGAAGTCACCGCCGCCGATCTACTGCACTTCCACGGGCAGTACCCCCTGAACTCGCGCCTCGTGAAACGCAACGGCAGGCTTACCGAAGAGGTCTATCGCGCCGGCACGCCCGATGGCAGCGTGCCGCCCGGCCTGTACGCCGATTATCTCCGCAAGGCCAATTCGTTCCTTGAAAGAGCCGCCGCCGCTGCCGATGCCTCGCAGGCGAAAGCCATCCGCGATCTCATCCGGTATTACCAGACCGGCGACCCCAAAGAATGGCTGCAATTCGGCGCGGACTGGGTGCGGGACAACGGACCGGTCGATTTCTCGAACGGCTTCATCGAGGTTTACCGTGATCCACGCGGCGCCAAAGGTGCTTCCGAAAGCTTCACCGTCGTTACCGACCAGCCGCTCACGCGCACCATGCTGAAGTTGGCTTCCAACGCACAGTACTTCGAAAACAAAGCCCCGTGGGCTCCCCAGTATCGCCGCACCTCGGGCACGATGCCGGTCGTGAAGGCCGTCGAGGCGCTGGTTGAAACCGGCGACTTCCACGTCACCACCATCGGCGACAATCTGCCCAACGAAAATGAGATCCACGAAAAATACGGCACTAAAAATTTTCTGTTCACCGCGAGTTCGCACGCCATCACGCGCGCGGCCGGGTGGGGTGCGCTGCGCGAATTCGCGGCGAGCCCGCAAGAAATCGCGATCTGCGAAAAGTACGGCGAACAGGCCGAAGACCTCATGACCGCCATGCACGAGGTAATCGGCCATGGCTCCGGCAAGCTAAATCCGAAACTCACGCGTGAGCCCTCCTACTATCTGAAGGAGTACTTTTCCACGCTCGAAGAAGCGCGCGCCGATCTGATGGCGCTGTGGAACGTGTGGGATCCCAAATTAAAGCAACTGGGCCTCGTTCAGAATCAGGACGACGTCGCGAAAGCCATGTACTACGACGCGGCGCGCGTAGCTCTCACGCAACTCCGGCGCATTCCGCGCGGCAACACCATCGAAGAAGACCATCAGCGCGACCGGCAGCTCATCGCGCACTACATCATGGATAAAACCGGCGCGATCGCCTATGAGACTCGCGGCGGCAAAACCTACGTCGCCGTCCGCGATTTCGCCAAAATGCGCAAAGGCGCGGGCATGCTGCTCGCCGAGTTAATGCGCATCAAGGGTGAAGGCGACTATAACGCGATCAAGGCCCTGGTCGACAAATACGGCGTGCATTTCGATCCGAAGATCCGCGATCAGGTCGTCGCGCGCTACAAAAAGCTGAACATCCCGACCTACTGGGCCGGTATCAACGCCGATCTCACCGCGAATTTCGGCACTCACAACGAAGTCACGGGTGTAACAATCTCGTATCCGCGCGACTTCGTGAAACAGCAGCTCGCATATTCGGCCATGTACGCTCCGCAGCCGCGGCGTTTTCACATTCCCGAACGCCCGCACCGCCGCTAACCCCGGCCGTATTGCCGGTTACGCATGCCCGGCTTCCAGCCGAAATTCGTGCCGGCGTGTTGCGGCTCCGCTGCGGGTGGGGCAGGTTGTCAACCTGCGGCCGATTGTCAATCGGCCCTCGTCTCCACACGAGCCACCGCCCCGGTTCCTTGTAGCCCATGCCCGGGTTGAAGGTTGGCGCAACTCCAGACCCGTTTCGCCCGCAACGACACCCCGCCGCAGCTCTCACCTACAAAGCTGCTGTCACGCAGAGGCGCTGGCCGCGTCAAAGGGTAGGAGGCCGCAATGCGCACGCTCGCATTAATCGTTCTAGGTGTTTCTGTCTTCGCAGCCGCGTCCTGCGCGCCGGCTACGCGCTCGAAGGCCGCGCCGGAGTGCGTATGGAAAGTGGGCAGCCAGGGTACCGCTATTTTTTATGCCGCCAAAGACAGCCAGTGGGGGCAGGCCGCGCGCGATCTGCAGAGCTTAAAAGCCTGCACGCAGCAGCTCCAGACCGAAGTGAAGGGCAACGACGACAAAAAGAAAAAGCTGGAACAGGACGCCGGCGATATCGAGCGCGCCTTGTCCACGCAGAATCGCGAACAGGCGATGCTCAGCGCGAACGATATCACGCTCGTCGCAACCAACATCGCGGGCGAGTACCAGGTGAGCATGCCCATGGACGTACCACGCCTCGATTATTACGCCCGGCAGCTCCAGATCTACGCCGAAGCAAACGACACGGGCAAGCTGAAGGCGACCGCCGACCAGATGAAGTCGACCTGGCAGCAGGTGTTCGTCAATCTGCAATCGCACGTCGGCCCCGATGACACGAAGAAAATGCAGATCATCATCGATCGTCTACAGGCGGCCAAGCAGCCGAGCGAGTATCAGGCCGCGGCGAGTGACGTGGTGGGTGTAGTATCCGACATAGAGCGTCTGTACGGACACGTCTACGGCAAATCCGCCTCTTAGCATGCGTCCATGAGAACATTCGTGCTGGGGTTCATTGTCGCCTTGGCGGTGGTGTTCTTCGGCGCATGGATCTATTTCGGTTTCGGTGTTGCGCCGGTTGCGACGGCCGCCTCGCCGATGCCGCTCGAAAGCTGGTTCGCGCAAATGGCGCTGCACGCGGATGTAAATCGAAACGCGAACGTGCAACCACCCATTCCAGCAAATGAAAGCAACTACGCCGCTGGCGCGCACGTGTATCGCGAAAACTGCGCCCTCTGCCACGGCCTTCCCGGGCAGCCGCAGACCAACATCGCCAAAGGCGAGTTTCCGCGTCCGCCGCAGCTATTTAAAGGCCAGGGCGTCACGGACGATCCTCCAGGCGAGACCTATTGGAAGGTCGCCAACGGCATCCGCCTCTCCGGCATGCCGGGATTCCAAAACAGTCTGACTACCGATCAGATGTGGCAAGTGAGTCTGTTGCTCGCGAACGCGAATAAGTTGCCCGCCGCAGTACAGAACGAGCTACAACAGCCCCTCGCGGTGAAGTAGGCCGCCGCTCTGACGGTCAACACACGACCGCGAACTCCTGGGAACGCTGAGAAAAACGGCGCTACAGCGCGCCCAGCCATCGCACGCGGATGCTCGCGCCGCGGCCGAGGCCGCCATAGAACTCGCCGAAGTGCGGCGAATCGATGTCGTTGTTGACGAATTCGTAATTGCGGCGGGCCGTGATGTTTTCGAGGCCCATACGCCAGGCCCAGCGCTGTTTGCGGAACGCGAATTCGCGCTCGACGGCAACATCTAACTCGAAGTAGATCGGGAAGCGACGCTGATTCACGCCGCCTACCACGCGGCCGGCTTCGTCACGGACCGTCCAGGGATAACCGCTGCGAGTATCGAGCAGCCACGCGAACGACCATTTCTTCAATGGCGTGGGCAGCAGGCCCCAACTCAGGAAACGGTTGGGCGCATCCCAGGGCAGGCGGCCCAGGTTGTTGGTTACGAACAGCGGCTGGTCGGCGTTAAGGTCGAGCACGGCGTTAGAGGATGCGCGCGAGCGGGTGTAGGCCGCAGTCCACTCGTACTGTTTCCGCAGGTTCTGGCGTACGCTGATCTCGACCGCGCGATAAGAGTCTCGCCGGGAATCGAGCAGACGGTAGATCGTCTCGGGCGCGAGTCCCGTAGTATCGAAGAAGCTGAGACCGTGAAATCCGCGGCGCATGATGCCGTTCACGGATACGAACAAGCCGGCCGGCAATTGTTCTGAAATACCGAGGTTGAGGTTATGCGCGCGCGGCGTTTCGAAGTGCCGCTTGCCGAGCACGAAACTCGAAACGGAGCTGAACGGCGTAACTCCCCCCACATATAAGGTCGAGACGGGATATTGATCGAATGGCCGCGCAAACAGCGGCAGGCTCGTGGCGTCGTAGATGAGACCGTAGCCGCCGGACACCTTGATAGACTCCCGGCCGAACGGCGCCCATGCGAAGCCGGCGCGCGGCGAAGTGTTCCAGTTGTGCAGGACCTGGTCCCAATCCCACCGCAGACCGAGTTCGAGCAGCAGGTTGGACCGCGTGCGCCAACTGTCTTCTACGTAAGCCGAGGTTTCGAAGTTATCGAGATCGAGGCGGCCGTTGCCTTCGAACACTACTTTGCGAACGGGGCGGCTGGCGGCGTTGTAGTTGATGAATCCCGTGCGGCTTAAATCCTGCCAGTAGAACACGCGGTCGGCGTCGGCGCCGGTTTTCAATTGGTGGGTGCCGTGCCAGGTGAACGACGGCAGGAAATAGTTGGCGAGCAATTGGTCGCGCGACCCGCGGCGTTCTCCGTCGACGAAGTAATTGCCGCGGTCGCCGAAGGGCGTAAGGATGTAGAAGTCGTGCCCCTGTGGGTGCTCGGCGTCAGTGGTGCGGTTCATCGCGAAGCCGAATTCCGCAAGCGAGCCGTGGCCGAAATAGATCTGATCCTTGACGTCAAAGAACTGCTGAAATGTGTGCAGATTGACGGTAGTCTCAGGCGGATTGAGCGCACTCAACCCGGAATGGCCGGCGTTGAACACGTTGGTGAGCAGTCCGGCGAAGAGAATGTTGGACGGCGTAATATTGAACTGGGTTCGGAGCAGGTTGCCATACCGCCAACTGGAGGTCTGGTCCTGCCCGCGCGGGAGGTCGGCAACTACGTCCTTTGCATATTGCGCGGTGAGGCTGTCGAAGAACCAGGCTCGGCCGCGCGCGATGGGGCCGGATACGTACACGCGCGGCGTCCAGCTTCCGATCAGAAACTCTTTGCGGTATTCGACTCCGGGCACGAAGTTCGTCGCGCCGTAGCGGAACTTGTCGTTACCCATCTTGGTGTTGACCGAGAGGACCCCGGCGGAACCTTTGCCGAATTCCGCTGGCGTAGCGCCGCTTTGCACCGTCAGCGCTTGCACGGATTCTACTGCGAGACGGCTTTCGAAATGGCCGGTGACGGGATCCGTCACGTTGAAGCCGTCGAGTAGGTACAGGGCCTGATCTTCCTCGCCGCCGTTGATGTGAATGCCTCCACCGGCATCCTCCACGACGCCCGGCAGGATACGCAGCGCGCTGCGGATATTGTTGTCGCTGCGATAGGGAATCGCGAGTAGCTCCGCGCCGGTCAGGCGTTGTTCGGGCGTGGTATTGCCGGCATCGAGCGGCGTCGTGACGCCCGTGACGTCCACCGATTGCAGCGAGTCGCGAATGTGATTAAGGACCAGCGTAATGCCGGGCGGCGCGGCGGTCGTCGAAAACTCGGCATCGCGCAAATCGAAAAAACCGGCGGCGGAAACGCGCAGCGCGCAGTCGGCGGCGGGAGTTTCGAGCGCGAATTCCCCCGTCGCAGCGGAAGTGGCGCGGAGAGCGGTGGTCCCGCAGCGCAGCACGATCTCGGCGCTCGCTACTGGGGCGTTGTTTTCATCGACAACGCGGCCGCGCAGATCCACCTGTGCGGAGAGCGGCACACACGCGAGTGAGAGGGCGGCAAGGGACACCGCACGGACGTAAATCCATTGCGCGGCAACCGGCATGGCGTACGGTCCAGTTCTTTCAATATACCAATGGCCCGCTTGCCGTTGACCGCCGTCGCCGGATGGGCTGCAGCGCGCTTACTCCTTCGGCGCGATCCCGAGCGCTTTCATCTTGCGGTAAAGATTGCTGCGCTCCAGGCCCAGCAACTCCGCGGCGCGGCTGACGTTACCTCTGGTTTCGTCCAGCTTTTTGAGAATGTAATCGCGCTCCGCGGACTCGCGAACCTCCTGCAGGCTGCCGAAGCGTTCGGCCGAATCCGTCGCGACCGGCTTGCGCGGCGCCTGCACGGGAATATGGCGGGCGTCCACGCGCGTCTGCGGGTTCATAATGACGATGCGCTCGATCAGGTTGCGCAGTTCGCGCACGTTGCCGGGCCAGGAATACTCCTGCAGCACGCGATACGCTTCCGGAGTGAGCTCCTTCGGCTTGCGGCCGTAGGCGCGCGTGAATTCGCGCA
>JAICMB010000705.1 GCA_025929455.1 Bryobacteraceae bacterium
CTTCCGCCGAAACGCAAATCAGCCTCGGCGGAAACATGATCACCATCGAATACAACGCTCCGTCTGCGCGCGGGCGCAAGGTCGAGGGCGGCCTGATTCCTTACGGGAAAGTATGGCGGCTCGGTGCGGACGCGGCTACTACGCTTACAACGACCGCCGATGTCGAAATCGGCAATCTGCGCGTGCCCAAAGGCGTGCACACGCTGTACCTCTTCGCGAAGGACGCCGACAATTGGGAACTGGTGGTGAACAAACAGACCCACCAGTGGGGCACCGAGTACAGCGAAGGCCAGGACCTCGGGCGCGTGCCGATGCATGTCGAGCACCTCAGCCAGCCGGTTGAGCAGTTGAGCATTCAACTGAAAGCCGGCGCGGGGAACAGCGGCACGCTGCAAGTGGAGTGGGGCCAGTCGCGCGCCACCGTGCCCGTAAAAATCGCCTAAACCGCGGCCGTGTGCGGCCGCTCCATAAAGTGGTACGCGATCATATGACAGACGATCAGGTGTGCGTCTTCAATGCGGCCCATGTGTTGGACAGGCGCCTGCACGTTTAAATGCGCGAGCGGGCCAAGTTTGCCGCCATCGCGGCCGGTGAGTGCGATCGTCGTACAGCCGGCCGCGTTCGCGTATTCGATGGCTTTCACGACGTTCGGTGAATTGCCGCTGCCGCTGATGCACATCACGACATCGCCCGGCTCCGCGAAGTTCTTCAATTGTTCCACGAACACGCACTCGTAGCTGACGTCGTTCGAATAAGCGGTGATGGTCGGGAGATTATCGGTCAGCGCCATGATCCGAAACCGCTCCTCGCGCTCGAAGCTCGCGCCCTTCACGATGTCGCAGGCGAAGTGCGATGCGGTGGAGGCGCTGCCGCCGTTGCCGCAGACGAAGATGTGCCGCTTGTTCGCGCGCGCCTCGTCGAGTATGTCGATCGCGCGCTGCACGTTTTTCATGTCGATGCTGTCGAGGGTGAGCAGCAGCTCGGCTTTATATTGTTCGGGGAAGTTCATGCGAGAAAAAATCCAGGGCCTTAGAGATGTAGTTCTTCATTTCGGCGCGCGGCACCACGGCGTCGAGAAACCCGTGCTGCAGCAGAAATTCGCTGGTCTGAAAACCTTCGGGGAGTTTCTGGCGTATGGTTTGCTCGATAACGCGAGGGCCCGCGAATCCGATCTGCGCGCCCGGTTCGCCGATGTTCAGATCGCCCAGCATGGCAAAGCTTGCTGTAACGCCGCCCGTCGTTGGGTCAGTGAGCACGCTGATGAACGGAATGGCGGCCTCATCGAGCCTCGTGAGCGCGGCAGAAATCTTCGCGAGCTGCATCAGGCTCACGGCGCCTTCCTGCATTCTGGCGCCGCCGGAAGCGGAGATGACGATCAGCGGCGCGCGCGTGTCGCAGGCGCGCTCCACCGCCCGCGTGATCTTTTCGCCGACAACCGCGCCCATGCTGCCGCCTATGAATTTCAGCTCCAGCGCGCAGATGAACACGCGCCGGCCGTCGAGATTGCCTGTCGCCGAAATGGCCGCATCGCGCAGCGAGGTGTGCGCCTGCGTCGCTGCCAGTCTTTCCTTGTATGCCTTGGAGTCAACAAAGCGGAGCGGGTCGGTGGAAACGATTGTCGCGTCAAGCTCGTCGTACTCGCCGTTGTCGAAGAGGGCGGCCAGCCGCCTGCGCGCGTCGATGCGAAAATGATGCCCGCATTTGGGGCACACTTCGAGCGTGTCTTCGAGCGCTTTGCGCCAGATTACCTGCCCGCAGCCTTCGCATTTCTGCCACAGGCCTTCCGTCCGGACGCGCCGTTCGCCCTCGCCGGCGTCGACTTCCGTAGCCGGCTTATCGCGCGTAAACCACGCCATTAGCTCTAGTTTGGCACGACCGTGCACCGGTCAACCGGAACGATCCCGGCGGGACCCATGATCAAAGAGAGGTCTTCCGTACGAATACAGCTACACAGTTCTATTTGAACCCGCTGAAGAAGGTGGTTCGTCGCGACCTGTCCTGCCCGGACCCGTCACCGAAGGTGACAGCCTGGACGAAGCGCGCCAGATGGTACGGGACGCTATTCGCGGTTATTTGGAGAGCCGGCAAAAGGACGGCTGCCGATTCCCGCAGACGTCTTGCTGAGGGGAGAGCAGGACTTTGACATCCATCATTGAGCAGGCCGGCTACCCCTGAAAAATTCTTGCATCTCCTCTGATTGCGTCAGGGCTCTCTATAACGCTCCCCTACGCTTTGCGGAACACGCCGCGCAAGACGCGCACCGCCGCGTCCACCTGCTTCTCCGTCAAAATA
>JAICMB010000236.1 GCA_025929455.1 Bryobacteraceae bacterium
CATCGGTGGCAGCGGCTCCGATTCCATCGCATCTCTAGCTGTTGACACGCTAGGCAACATTTATGCCGCGGGTACGACCGCTTCATCCGATTTCCCAACCGCGACCAAACTCGGCCCGGCCACCGGTGTCCAACGCGCGTTCTTTCTGAAGATGACTTCGGCCGGCGCGATCTCCTACTTGACTCTGCTGGGTTCTACCGGAGCGGATCAGGCGTTCGGGATAGCCGTCGATAGCTCGCAAAACGTATACGTCGCCGGACAGACGAATGCCGGCACTTTCCCGGTGACCTCGCGCGCCGTACAGGGTTTGTATTCGGGAGGTGCGGGCGATTGTTTCGTATCGAAAATAGCCGCCTCGGGCACATCGCTGGTGTATTCGACGTTTCTCGGAGGATCTGGCGCCGACGTATGTAAGGCCATCGCGGTGGACGGCTCGGGAGCGGCGTACGTAACCGGCGCCACTTCGTCGGGCAATTTCCCCGTGCAGAGCGCCATCCAATCTACCGCTCACGGCGCGAGCGATGCTTTCCTCGCCCGGCTTTCGCCTGATGGAAGCGCGTTGCTTCTGTCCACATATTTCGGCGGTCTCGGCGGAGATGAAGGCAATGCCCTTGCACTTGATACCGCCGGCTCCGTCTACATCGCTGGCGACACCAGTTCGCCCGATTTTCCGTCCACGAACACCTCGTATCAACCGCTTAATAAAGGCGCTTCGGACGCGTTCCTGGCCAAGTTCGCTCCCGGCGGCACGTCGCTGTCGTGGTGCACGCAGTTCGGCGGAACGGGTTCTGAAGCTGCGCAGTCACTCGCCCTCTCGTCCTCAGGCATCGCGGTTATCGCAGGATTTACGAACTCGGCCGACTTACCGCTTCAGCAGCCGGTGCAGACTCATCTGGCCGGCGCCTTCGATGCATTCGCCGCGGTTTTCGACAGCGGCGGTTCGCACCTGCTGCTCTCGACATATATCGGGGGCGCTAACGACGACCGCGCGTTCGCAGCGGCGAACCTGAGCGCCGCCATCCTGCTTACCGGAATGACTCAGTCGGCGGACTTCCCGAGCGCGGGCGGAGGCCGCGCCGGTGTGCAAGGCAGCCTGGACCTGTTCGTCGCCGAGGTTCCGTTCAACTTCACTCCGAGTTCAAAGGTCTATTTCTACCCAGCGACGCCCTGCCGCATGGTCGACACGCGCATACCCGCGCTGGGCGCTTTCTTCGGTCCGCCGGCGCTCGCGGCCGGAACGATTCGAAGCTTCCCTGCCGTTTCAAGCGCATGCGGGATGCCTGCTTCCGCGCTGGCTTACGCCCTGAACGTGACCGCATTACCATCGTCAACGCTCGGGTTTCTCACGGTGTGGCCGGCCGGCCAACGGCAGCCGGTGGCATCGACGCTGAATTCCCTGGATGGCCGCATCGTCGCAAATGCCGCTCTGATCGCCGCGGGATCGGGAGGAGCGTTTCAAGTGTACGCGATGAACGCTACCCATCTCCTGGTTGATGAAAGCGGGTACTTCACTTCGTCGGACGGAAGTTCCGGACTTGCCTTTTACCCGGTGCCTCCGTGCCGCGTCGCCGATACCCGCGACGCTTCGTTTGGAACCGCCTTCGGTCCGCCCAGCCTTGCCGCGGGGGTTGGCCGCGTTTTCCCGATCCCGCAGAGCCGTTGTCTGCCGGCCGGTGTTGCGCCACAGGCGTACTCACTGAACTTCACGGTCGTACCGAAAAAGACATTGTCATTCCTGACTGTCTGGCCTGCCGGCGCGTCCATGCCCGGAGTATCCACACTCAATGCATTTGACGGCCGTGTGGTGGCGAACGCCGCGCTCGTGGGTGCAGGCAGCAACGGTGGTATATCTCTATTCGGCAGTGACGGTACCGACGTCATCGTTGATATAAACGGATACTTCGCTCCGCCCACGCCCGCGGGCCTCTCGTTCCATCCGCTCTCACCTTGCCGCGTTGCCGATACGCGCTTCAGCGGAGGACCGCTGACCAACGCGGCGCCGTATCGTACGATCGGCGTCGCGGGTGTGTGTGGGGTCCCATCCGTCGCGCAGGCGTACGCCTTCAACGTAACCGCCGTGCCGCAGGGCGCGCTCGGTTATCTCACGATCTGGCCTGCGGGAGTCAGACAACCCTCTGTATCCACCTTGAATTCCTACACCGGCACTGTGGTCGCCAACGCAGCGATTGTCCCCGCGGGGTCGAACGGAAGCATCAGTCTGTTTGCGAATGGAACAACGGACGTCGTACTGGATGTAGTTGGCTATTTCGCACCGTAACCGCACGCGTTGGAGATGAACCCATTCGGTCGGCAATCGCGCCGCAATTCTGCATTACTGCCGCGTTGGCAATAAACGGAACCTCCAGGCTTGTTGCATTTCCGACCCTCACGACGTACTTTGGACGGTCAGCACTTTCGGGCAGGTGATGCGGCCGTATCAACCGGCGCGGCTCGGACTCGTCGCACCTGAACTGCTCGTTGCTGGTTGGTGGGCGCTCGCAGGCTCGAACTGCGGACCTCCTGCTTGTAAGGCAGGCGCTCTAACCGGCTGAGCTAAGCGCCCTCCGAAGATGCTTCTTCATTCTATCGAACGACTCGCGTGCGCGTTTTCTACAATGAAAGATCCCACGCGATGAGAAAGATCCTTCTGTGTTTGGTCTGCCCGCTGCTTGCGGCTGCGCAGAACGGCGCGGCACCGCAACAGCATCCGCAGCAACGGAAGGACACGGTCGTGGTCACCGGCACGTATGAGCCGGTGCCGCTCGGGGAGGCGGATCGTGACATCAGCGTGCTCGATCTTCCTTCCCGAGAGCGGATTCTCTTCGGTTCCATTGCTGATTTACTGCGGCTCGATTCCTCCATCGACCTAGGCGAGCGTGTGCCCGGCGGCGTGCAATCCGACATCTCCATCCGCGGTGGCGCGTTCGGACAGACGCTGGTCTTGCTCAACGGCTTTCGCCTGAACGATCCGCAGACCGGGCACCACAACATGGACATTCCGGTGCCCCTCGATGCGATCAGCTCGGTCGAAATTCTGAAAGGCTCCGGATCCGCGCAATACGGCTCCGATGCCGTTGACGGCGTCGTCAACATCGTTGTCCGCCCGCCGGCTTCTCCCGAACTGCGCCTGCGCGCGGGCGTGGGCAACTTCGGCACGAACCAGCAAAGCGGGTCGCTCGCGTTCGGAGGCGCGGCTGCGAGCGAGGAACTCTCGTTCGCGCGCGATTTCTCCACCGGTTTTCGTCCCGACCGCGACTACCGCAATCTCTCTCTCGCCTCGCTCACGCATTTCACGTCGCGGCTCGGCAACAGCGACGTGTTGCTCGCGTCCACGGACCGCCCGTTCGGCGCGGATCAGTTCTACGGCGATTTCCCGTCCTGGGAACGAACCCGCGAATGGTTCGCCTCGCTGCGCCAGGAGCTCGGATCGCGCATGGAAACCGAGTTTGCCTACCGGCGACACACGGACCTGTTCGTGCTGTTCCGCGACGATCCGCAGATCTACACGAACCGTCATGCGGACGAAACCTGGCAGGCCGCGTTCCGCCGCCACGATCCGCTTGCGCCGAACACGTCTGTGTTCTATGGCGCGGAGGGCTATCGCGACACCATCGCCAGCAACAACCTCGGCGATCATCACCGCAATCGCGGCGCGGTCTACGCCGGCATCGACTTTCGCGCGCTGCACCGCTTCTCGTTATCCGCGGGCGCGCGCGAGGAGTTCTACAGTACGGCCGCTGCGCGCAGCGTGCAAACCGAGTTCAGTCCAACGGTTGCAGGCGGCGTGTGGCTCACGTCCACGCTAAAGCTGCGCGCGTCCTGGAGCCGGGCCTTCCGACTCCCGACTTACACCGATTTGTACTACATCGATCCTGCCAACATCGGCTCGCCCGACCTGCGCGCGGAGCACGCCACCAGTTACGAAGGCGGTCTCGTTTGGCAGCCCGTCGCCAAGCTGCGAGCCGAAGCCACCGTTTTCCGCCGCGACGAACGCGACGGCATCGATTACGTGCGCGCCAGCGCGGCCGTGCCGTGGCGTGCGACCAACTTCGACCGTCTCGATTTCACGGGTGTCGAAGCCGGCGTCAACGTGCGGCTTGAGCACGGTCAGGCGATCGCGGTGAACTTCACGGGGCTAGCGGGCTCGACGGCAGCCGCTGTTGGTCTCGAATCGAAGTACGTTTTTAACTACCCGACGCAGAGCGCGGTGGCGTCGTGGATGGCGCCGCTGCCGGGCGGGTTCGTGGCACGGACGCGCGCGGGTGTGCTGAACCGGCGCGGGCGCTCGCCCTATGCGCTGTGGGATGCATCGGCGGGGTGGACACGAGGTGTCGTGCATCCGTTCTTCGAGGCGGCCAATATTACTAGCACCAGCTACGAGGAAATTCCCGGTGTGGTGATGCCGGGGAGGTCGATTGTGGGCGGTGTTGAGCTACTCCTCGGGGGGGTCAAGTAGCGGACGGATGGGCAGGCAGCAAGACTGCCTGCCCCACTTTGCCGTCGCTGGTGATCCAGCCATCTTCGATCTGGATGATGCGGTCGCCGTACTCGGCGTTGCGCTCGTTGTGGGTGACCTGGATGATCGTGGCGCCCTCGTCGTTCAATCTTTTGAAGAGGTCCATGATTTCCTTGCCTTGGCTGGAGTGCAGATTGCCCGTGGGCTCGTCCGCCAGAATGACCTTGGGATTGGCGATCACGGCGCGTGCGATGGCGACCAGTTGTTGTTGGCCGCCCGAGAGTTGATTCGGGAACAGGTCCTTTTTGCCTACGATTTGGAAGCGGTCCAGCACGTCGCAGACGATGCTCTCGCGTTCCGCCTTCTTCACGTTGCGATACGAGAGCGGCACTTCGAGATTCTCGTAAACCGTCAGCGTGTCGATGAGGTGGTAGCTCTGAAAAACGAAGCCAAAGTACTGTTTGTACAGCTCCATGCGCTTCTTTTTGTCGAGCTTGTGCACGGGATGGCCGAACAGATGATATTCGCCCGACCAGGCGCTGTCGTGCATGCCGAGGACGTGCAGGAGCGTGCTCTTCCCTGCCCCCGACGGTCCCATGACCGAGACGAATTCGCCCTCGCGGATGTCCAGGTTAACGCGCCGCAGCACGAACGTTTTCGCGGGACCGTGCTCGAAATATTTTTCGATGCCGCGAAGCTGAATCACGCGGCGCTCACGGTCCCGTTGTTGGTCGCGCTTTGAATCTTGCCGTCGAACAGGTGGATGCCGCGATCCGCGTATTTGGCATAGCGCGGGTCATGCGTCACCATGCAGATGGTCGCGCCGCCGCGATGCAAATCGCGCAGCAGATCCATCACCTGCTCGCCGTTGGTCGAATCCAGGTTTCCGGTAGGCTCGTCCGCCAGCAGGATGGACGGGTCGCCGGCGAGCGCGCGCGCCACCGCGACACGCTGCTGCTGACCGCCCGACAACTGAGAAGGATAATGCTTCATGCGGTGGGCCATGGCCACGCGCTCGAGCGCTTCCTGTACGCGCTTCTTGCGCTCGGCGGAGCCCATGCCACGATACGTCAGCGGCAGTTCGACGTTCTCATACACGGTCAGATCGCCAATGAGATTGAACGCCTGGAAGATGAATCCGATCTCACGGTTGCGAATACGCGCCCGCTCGCTCAGCTTCAGGTTCTGCACCGGCTTGCCGTTCAAGACGTAGGCGCCGTCCGACGGCGAGTCGAGCAGACCCAGGATCGCCAGCAGCGTGGATTTGCCGCAGCCCGACGGTCCTTCGATCGACACGTACTCTCCCTTCTTGATTTCCATGTCGATACCCGACAGAGCGTGCGTCTCCACCTCGTCGGTCATGAATACCTTGCTC
>JAICMB010000528.1 GCA_025929455.1 Bryobacteraceae bacterium
AGCATCGAGTGCGCCGAAGCGCTCGTCCTTTAACCAGGTCATTGCCGCGCGCCACTCGCGCTGCATCTCTGGCGCGTACTCGGCGGCGGCGTTCACCATGTAATCGATGTAGTGCGCGACGTGCGCTTCGCGTGCGCCGGGCGTCTCGTCGGTCGGGATCAGGATTTCTGTGAAGCTTCCGAGCATCGCGAACTCTTCGGGCGAGAAGAAATGCGGCTGGTAGTCGGCCCAGCGGTTCGGCTCCGGAGGCGCTGCGGAGTGCTGGTGTTCCGCCGCAACAGCGGGACCGGCCGCCAGCGCAGCCGCCGCGATGAGAATGGATTCGCGCCGGGTGGGTTCGCTCATGCTTCCCTCTTTCGCTCGCGCTCGAGCAGGTGGTCGCAGCCACGCGCCGTCAGCGCCAGCATCGTCAGCGTGGGGTGCTTATCGCCCGTCGTGACGAACGCGCCGCCGCCGAACACGTACAGGTTCGGGATGTCGTGCGTCTGGCAGTACGAATTGAGCACGCTCTTTTTCGGGTCGCCGCCCATCCGGCAAGTCCCCGTCTCGTGGATAAGCCCGCCGGGCACGCCCATGCGCGGCGTGGCGTGCACGATCTCACCGCCAGCCGCCGTAAACAACTCGCGCGCGTGCTCGAAGAAGTCGGCGTACAGCGCGCGGTCGTTGTCGGAATGCGTGCAGGTGATGCGCAGCGCCGGGATGCCCCAGGCGTCTTTCACCTCGGGATCGAGCGCGACGAAGTTGTCGTAGCGCGCGAGCATTTCGCCGCCCGACATCCACACGCGCGCCGCCGCCGGATACAAGCGCTTCACGTCTTTCTTCCAATCGGAGCCGAAGCCGGCCAGATCGGGCGCGAACGCGGGAAACATGGTGGCGCCTCCCGTGGCGCTCATGGCGTAGCCGCGAATGAACTTGCCCGCGGGGCTTTTCACGTTGCGGAAGTTGGGCATATAGAGGCCGCCCGCTTTACCGTCATCGTTGCGGATGGGCGCGCCCTTAAGTTGCGGGAGAAATCCGGTCACGCCCGCGCCGCTGATCTGATCCATCAGGTAATGCCCGAGCACGCCGCTTGAATTGGCGAGCCCGTTTTTCTCCGAATTGAGCAGCAGGCGCGTGTTCTCGAGCGAGGAGCCGGCCAGGATCACGGTGCGCGCGCGCACTTCGACGTCTTTATGGCTGTGCCGCTCGATATAGCGCACGCCGCGCGCGCGGCCGCCGTCTGTCAACACATGACTCACGACCGAATCGCACAGCACCGTTACATTCTTCGTGCGCAGCGCAACGGGCAGCGTCGTGGAAACGGTGCTGAACATCGCGCCGACGTCACAGCCGTTGACGCAGTTGCCACAGTAGTGGCACGGCGGGCGGTTGTTGTGCATGCGGGTCAATTGCGCGAGACGGCGCGGCGTCGCGGGCCAACCCAGCTTGCGCGCCGTGGACGCGAAGATGGTCTCCGCGCAGTTCAGCGCCATAGGCGGCAGGAATGCGCCGTCGGGAAACTGCGGCAGGCCGGCGCGGGTGCCGCTCACGCCGATGAACGTTTCGACGCGGTCGTAATACGGCGCTATCTCGGCGTACGAAATTGGCCAGTCTTCGCCGTAGCCGTCGCGCGAGGCGGCCTTGAACTCCAGGTCCGACATGCGATCGGAGGCGCGCGCCCAGTGCAGCGTGCGGCCACCCAGCACGCGGGAACGAACCCAATGAAACGGTTTGGCCGGCGCCGTGGTGTACGGGTTCTCGCGGCCGTCGATCATGATCGGCACGTTGTATTCGGTCGAGCCGGGATAATATTTGCGCAGCAATCCTGGCTGGCCCGAACCGCGAAACTCCATCTGATAGGGCCAGCGGTGGTGAAACTGCTTCGCGGGATTGACGGTTGATCCGGCATCGAGCAGCAGCACCTTCATGCCTGCCTGCGCCAGCGCCATAGTGGCCCAGCCGCCGCACGCGCCCGACCCGACAATGATGGCGTCGTACGTTTGCATCGTTATGTACAGTATGACTGAAGTGTGTTGGGCGGACGAAGGCCGATTAACAATCGGCCGCAGGTTGACAACCTGCCCCACCAGGTCGAGGGTTCTGGAGGGCTGGAATATGTTCAGGGGCGGTGAGCGCGGTGTTTTGCAAAACGAACTGGTGCGCGGCGCCGGGTAGCGGTTGGGCGGCAACGAAGGAGGCGAGATCGGGGAAGGGGGTCTGCTCGGCGCGGATGGTTTCGAGGCGCTCGATGGCCTTATAGAATGAGCGCGAGGCGGCGGCTGCATAGCGCTCCAGTTTGGCGGACGCGTCGCCGGATTTGCCGAGGATGTAGGCGGCGATGCGCTCATCGGGAGTAGAGGGCGTGGCAGTATCGCCGAGGCAGATGAGCCGGAAGAGAGCGGCCTGCAGGCGGCGCGCGCGGGCGAGCAGCCACTGCGATTCAGCGATTTCGCGGACCAGGAAACGCTCTTCGATGTCTTGTGGGCGATAGTGGGTATCGGCTTCGGAGCAGAGTTGGTCGAAGGCGGCGGCGTCTTCGTGGGGGAGGATGATGTGGGCGCCGCTGAGTCCGTGCAAAACGGCGTTGCGGGAGGATACGGCTTTGCCTTCGGGCGTACGCGGACCCGTGGCCGTGGCAGGCTCGGGACGCTTGTTCCAGGACGCGAATTTCTTTTTGTTGTGACGGCTCATTGCGCCTGAAGAATATCAGGCGGGGGAGCGGGAGGCGACGGTGTTTGGGGGTAAGTTGTTGGGCGGACAGGGTTTATTTTGGTGTGAAAACTGTCATGGTCCCGAGACCGCGCTCCGAGGCACGGGCAACAGTGATGAAGGCTGCGTCGCTGATAAACCCGGCTCGCAGTTACGCCGCCTGGCTTGCCGCCCTCTCGCTCCTGCAACTGAGGAGGTTGGAGACATGGAGTCCTCCAGGTAGCGTCGGCCCGGAGGTGAACACCCTTGCCACGGGGGAAATGCGCGGAGCGACCGCGGCGGGATGCTCCGGCGTGGCTCCGAAGTTTACCGTGCGGCATCTGCAGCGGCTGGCTAACCGATCCTTTGGAACAGCTCGTGGATAGTTGAAACGGGCCGTTCCCGACGCAGGCAAAACGTGCTCGACATTCCGGAGTCGTGTACCCGCTCGCCGGACTTGTCGCGGCCAGGACTCGTACGGAGTTGGGGGCCGCGCTGGGCAGGTTCGAATTTGACCCGAGTCGATACACTCGCATCGTCAGTGACGCCGAACAAAATAGAATTGGCCAGCTATGCCAAGCACAA
>JAICMB010000688.1 GCA_025929455.1 Bryobacteraceae bacterium
AATTGCTCAGCATAGCGGCAGAAGTTTTCTAAGGGATGGGCAGTGGGCGGAAGGACAGGCAGCGGAGACTGGCTGTCCCACTGGTTGGAGATAAGTAGGGCGTTGGCAGCACTTCCCGAGTAGTGCAACTCGCAACCGCGCCCGCCGTCGCCGAGACCTCGTTGTCCGTCCGCGTCGCTGCCGCGGTAGGAGCGGCGCTACTGGAGTCGGCTGCGCTGGCGGCCGCGGAGTGGGGCAACGGGCGCCTCTTTCTGCGGCTGGCCATCCCTGCGCAGATCCTGCTGATGGTCCCGGCCGCTATACTGCTGCTGCGCCACAGCGCGGGCCAACGCCGCTGGGATGTGCGACGGCTGGCCGTGCCGGTCCTGCTCTGTGCGTTTGCAGCCGCGTTCGGAGCGGCGCTTTATCTGAGCCGCGGAGTCGTCATCCCGGACGAGAGCGCGTACCGTTTTCAAGCCCGCATATTTCGGAGCGGCGCGGCGTGGGCGCCCGCGCTGCACGGTGCTTCGCAAACACTTGCGATAGCGCCCGATTATGCGCGCTTCTCGCATCATGTCATGATGGCCGGTAAGTGGTACGGCAAGTATCCTCCGTTATGGCCCGCCGCGCTGGCTGTGGCGCAGATACTGCATGTCGAAGGCGTCGCGAATGTGCTTTTGGCAGTGCTGCTGATATTCATGACGTTCCGCTTTGCCCGCCGCTTTTCGGGCGCGCCGGCGGGCTGGATCGCGGCGCTGTTCTGCGCGGCGTGCCCCTACTTTTTTTCGAACGCGATCACGCCCATGTCGCACATGTTCACGGGCGTGCTGCTGGCTGGGGCCGTATGGCTGATGCTCGATGACATAGAATTCCCGAGCGTCCGCAGGCGCGCCGGAGCTTGGAGCCTCATTGCGGCCGCGTTCTGGGCACGTCCTTTTACGGCCGTCGTTTTCGGCGCCGTATACGCGGTTGCGCTGGCGATCCGCTATCGGCGGAGTCGCGGTGTGATGCTGAGTTCCGGCGCGCTGGCAGCTTGTACCGCGCTGCTAACAGCGGTGTTGTTCCTGGCTTATAACCGGCTTTACACAGGCAACGCGCTATTGAGCCCGTATGCCGCGGCGCGCGGGGCGGCGCGAATCGTCGAGCTTAAACCAGACCTCGGACAGATGATCCGGAATATCTTCACGCAGACAGGCTGGGAGTACACGCACACGGCGGTGTTCATAGGTGTTCCCCTGTTGGTGCTCGCGGCCTACGGAGCCTGGACAATGCGTTCCGCCGGCGCGTGGACGCTGGGCGCGCTGTTCCCGGCGCTGGTGCTCGCATATACGATACAGCCGGAGACCTCGTCGAGCATCGCGGGCGATCGCTACTACTTTGAAGCGTTCTTCGCCGTCGCCGCACTCGCGGCGGGCGGTCTGACGCGGTTGTTCGATCGATACGGAACCGGGCGTGGAGCGCAGATCGCTGTGCTTCTGTTATGGACCGGTACGCAGATCCTGCCGTTCACGATCGTGATTGGCCGCGCACAGTACCGCGCGGCGGCGAGCATCGCGCTGCGTGCGGGATTAGCGGATGTCGCCGCGCCCGGGTCGGTGGTCTTTCTTGCGCCGTCGCGCCGGCTGGCGCCAAAGCACTTCAACATCAACGAGGCGGACTGGCAACATGCGCCGGTACTTTACTTGCTGGACCCTGGCGCGGAGCGCCGCAACGGGATTGCGCGCGCATGCGGCCGAAGTGCGTGGCAAGTTATCAGCCTCGATGATGCAAGCATGCGGCCGGTGGTGCTGGCGCGTTCTACAATCGCTCCATGACGGATGCGGCCAACCGCGGCCTGCGCGGTCCGGTGAAGCATGTGATTTGGAAACGCTCGAACGGTGAGAGTTCGGAAGAGTTGACGTTCTCGCCCGCGGGACTGTTGCTCGAAGAGAAATCGGACTACGGCGACCGGACGGCGTGCAGGCTGAATGAATATGACGGCACCGGCCGACTTGTCGCGATCCGCTGGCGCAATTCGGACGGCGCTGACGGGCGGCGTGAAATCGCGTACGACGGCGAGAGAGAGATGCTCGGCCCGCAGGTTGTGTCGGTCACGTTTGTGCAGGAGTCCGGCCGCAAGGTCAAGACGGAACTGATGGTCCCCGGCAACACGCCGCTCGGTGCAGGATTCGGCGACAGCACGCCAGTGTTCAGCCTAACGCAGAATCCCGCCGCAGCCTCGACCTTTTATGACGGCCAGAATCGCGCGATTGAGAAGATCTACTACGACGCTAAACGCAGGCCGCTGGTAAGACTTGTGCGCGTCTACGACGAAAGCGGACGGGTACTTACGCACGAGATAGCACCAAGCGAGCAGGCGTTCGCGGCACCGGACGATTTACCGTCCCCCGGCGCGGCCCTATTCGCCGCGGCGCTCGCGTCGCGCACGGCCTATCGCTA
>JAICMB010000715.1 GCA_025929455.1 Bryobacteraceae bacterium
ATACAGGTTCATGCCTATCGACCCTTCGGCCCGCGTGGCGTCGACGGCGCGCGTGCATCCGGACGCGCGCGTGGGGCCGGGCTGCGTTGTCGGCGAGTTTTGCGTGATCGAGCAGGATGTGGAACTGGGACCGGAGACGCGCCTGGAGCCGTATGTGTACGTGAAGCGCTGGACTACGCTCGGCGAACGGAACGAAGTGTCGGCGGGGACCGTCTTGGGCACCGATCCGCTGGACAAGTCGTTTCGGGGCGAGCGCAGTTGTCTACGTATCGGCAACGGCAACATTATCCGCGAGCACTACACAATTTCGCGCGGCACACAGCCCGAAAGCGCCACCGTCATCGGCGACGGCAATTACATCATGACGTCGGGGCACATCGCGCATAACTGCAAGATCGGCAATAACACCGTGATTGCGAGTTGCGCGCTGCTGGCGGGCTACGTGGAGGTGGAGGACCAGGCGTTCGTGTCGGGCGGCGTGGGCGTGCAGCAGCACTCGCGCATCGGGCGGCTCGCGATTATCGGCGGCAACGGCCGCGTGACGCGTGATGTTGCGCCATACTTCATGTACTCGGGGTACAAGCTGGCGCCGAAGGGTTTGAACCTGGTGGGCCTGAAGCGTGCGGGGTTCGGAGCGGAGCAGATCGGCGCGTTGAAGATCGCGTACCGGCTGCTGTTCCGGTCGGGGCTGAAGCTGGAGGATGCGCTCGCGCGCATCGCAGAGGAAGCACCGACCGAGGAGACGCGGCATTTGGCTTCGTTTATTCGAGCGAGCAAACGCGGGATTTGCAGGGATTGAAGGGTCAGATCCAACCGCGCGACCAATAATAGGCGATCTTGGTGGTTTCGGTACAGAGGCCGATGAAAATTGGCCAGCGCTGATACCAGTGCGAACTTAGCTTCAAGTTATACGGAAACGAGCAGCAGCGGACGTCCAGTCCCGCCTTGTGAAACGCCCTGCACGCGCGCAGGCGAAAGTAGTCGGGCGTGTACACGAGCTTTATGCCCGGCGTACCGGCCAGTGCGCGCGTTGTGAATAGCGCGTTTTCGCGGGTGCTGGTGGATTCCGTCTCGACGCGGACAACGTTCGCCGGCACGCCTTCACCGATCAGGAAATCGCGCATGGTGACCGAGACGGGGTGCGGCGGCACCCCGCCCGTGATGAAAATTTCGCGGAACTGCCCCGTTCGCCACGCGCGGACGCCATACACGCAGCGCCAGTAGGATTCGTACCCGACAACGTCGTCCAGCCCATCGCCGCCGGGCAGAATGAGCACGTCGCCGCTGGGCGCATCGATGTGCGGCTGCAGCGCGCGCGTCCACCAATCGACCAAAGGCGTAACGGTCACCACGACCCATAGCAGACCGAGCGCGGCGAGCGCGCGCACGGCCCATTTCACAATTGAGCGCAAACACTATTATGCGCGGCGTTCGCCGTTATGCTTGCGAAATGATGCGGCAGGTCGCGACAGCGCTTTCCGCAATCGTCGACATTCGGCGCCTTGCCGAGGTCACGCCTTGCGCTATCCTGCATTTGTGCTGGAAACCGCCCTGTTTTTAGAAGCAAGGACGGAATTCATCCCACCAGAGCACCCCAGGGGGGCCATATGAATGCCCTCCCGTTCCGGCAGTTAGCCGGACCTGAACCGCTAAAACCCACGCTTTCGACGCGTCGCGCGTGCTTGTGCGATCCGTCTGCCGCAATCCATTTCGATACCGGAGGTGTCCCTCAATGAATCGTTTTGCGACCGCCAGGCTGGTGGTCTCGTTCGCCGCCGCGGCGGCCGCATGGCATTCCGCTCACGCTTCCGAAAACCAGCCGAAGACTCGGACGTTTCACTTCGAGTACAACGCCATCGTCAGCGATATTCCTCACGACGCGCGGCAGATCTCCTTCTGGATGCCCGTCCCGCACAACGACGCCTACCAAGCAATCGAAAATCTTCGAGTCGATTCCCCGTATCCCTACCAGGTTGCGACCGCGCCGGATGGAAATCACATTCTGCACGTGAGCGCAGCGCCGCCGCCCGCCGGCACGTTTTCGATACGGCTCAGTTTCGATGCCACGCGTAAAGAGCACATCCAGGAGAGCCTATACGGCGGACCGCCGCCGCCCCCGGAAGATCCTGACGTGCTGCGCAACGCCCTCAAGCCCTCCCGCCTCGTTCCGCTCGACGACCGCATTCGCGGATGGGCCCGCGAGGTGGTCGACAAGGCCGACGCGCAGACGCAACTC
>JAICMB010000540.1 GCA_025929455.1 Bryobacteraceae bacterium
ACCCGCGGCGGAGACTACGTTTTCCTCGATCATGATGCTGCCGACATCGTTGCCACCGAAGCGCAGCCCGATCTGGCACGTCTTCAGCCCCGGCGTCACCCACGATGACTGAATATTTAAAATGTCATTGAGATAAATTCGCGAGATCGCGAGCGTCTTCAGATACTCCACCGCTGTCGCTTCCTGCTTTACAAACCGCCCCAGGGAAGTGTTCTCGCGCTGGAAATACCACGGGATAAACGCCGTGAACCCGCCCGTGTCCTCCTGTATTTGCCGGATCAGCTCGAGGTGGTTTACGCGGTGCTCGACCGTCTCGCCGCAGCCGAACATCATCGTCGCGGTGGTGCGCAGACCGAGCGAATGCGCCGTGCGATGAACGTCAACCCACTCGGACGTGCGGCACTTCAGGCGGCTAATGCGATAGCGCACTTCATCGTCCAAAATTTCCGCGCCCCCGCCGGGAATGGAATCCAAGCCCGCGTCGCGCAGCCTCGCCATGGTGTCGCGCAAGCTCAGCCCGCTCACTTCCGCGATGTTCAGAATCTCGGGCGCCGAAAAACAGTGGCACCAGATCTCCGGGAACCGCCCCTTTATCGCGCTGAGCAGCTCTTCATACCACTCGATCTTCAAATCCGGATGCAGGCCGCCCTGCATGAGAATGCCGGTGCCACCGAGGTCCAGCGTCTCCTGGATCTTTTCGAAGATGACTTCCTTCGGATGCAGATAGCCTTCGGCGTGCCCGAGAGGGCGGTAGAACGCGCAGAAGCTGCAATATTCGGTACAGAAGTTCGTGTAATTGATGTTGCGGTCGATGATGTAGCTGACGATTCCGTGCGGATGCAGTTTGCGCCGCACCGCGTCGGCTTCCATACCGATGCCGATCAGATCGTCGCTCTGAAACATGTCGAGCGCCTGCTCTCGCGAGATCATGCGAACGTTTCCCTCTTCTCCGTTGCGCTGGCGGAATCGAGCTCGGCGGCATAGCGCATAAACAGATCGAGTCCGCGCCGTTCCTCCTCGCCCAGCTCAAACCAGATGTTGTGTGTCAGATAATCGCGAGCCGTTTGCGAGGAAACGCCGTGCGCCTCCGCTTCGCGCGCCGCGATTTCATCGAGATGCCGCATCCCGAACAGCAGCGAACTGCTGAACGGAGCCGCATCGTACTGCCGCCGCCCCGCCCACACCGCAAACACCATCGGTAGCCCGGTCATCGCCGTCCACTCCGCGCCGAGATCGAGCCAGGCATGGCGCAGCGCAGCGGTGTTCACGTGCAGCGCGGGATCGCCGATGATCAACGCCGCGTCGCACTCATCGAGCATCGCGTCGAGGACCGGACCGTGCGGCCGCTCCTCGGGTACGACGCCATATTTCTTGCGCAAAATAATGCGAGACAGCATCACGGAGGTCCGCGAGCTGCTGTCCATCGCGATCGTGCGGACGCGCTCAAACGGCACTTTTGAAACCAGCAGAATGCTGCGCACCGGACCGCGGCAGCAGATCGCTGTTTCCGCCGTGATCGTTAGATTCTGCCGCGCCACTTCGATGGACGGCACGATCCCAATATCAGCGCGCCCGTTCCGCAAGCGGTCCGCGCACTCGGACGGAAGGCAGAACGTCAGGTCGTACAACTCGCGTTCCGCGCCGTGCAGCATGCCCCACACCAGCGGTACGGTATTGAGGTAATTGACCGCGCAAACGCGCGGCTTCGCGTCGTGACCCAAAGCAAAGTGTAACAGCGCGGATGAAATGCGCCCGCTTGCCTGCGACAATGGGACCAGCGCTCCGGCCGCTTGTCGAACGTGTATCGATTCCGCCTGGTCACCTACAACATCCACCGCGCCAAAGGCATGGACTGGCAGATCCGTCCCGCCCGCATCATCGAAATTCTGCGCGAGATCGGCGGCGACATCATCGCGCTGCAGGAGGTCGTGGCCGACCATGTCGACTACATCGTGGACAATCTCGAAGCGAACCACGTGTTCGGAAAAACCGATGAGGTGCACGGACACGAGTACGGCAATCTGACGCTCACGAGATTCCCGATCACGCTGGTGGAGAAGTTCGACATCAGCGTGCCGCACCGCACCCGCCGCGCTTGCGTGCGCACGGACCTGGCGCTAGGCAACGGAACCGGGCGTCCCGTGCCGCCGGTGCATTTCTTTCACGTACACCTCGGAACGTCGTACTTCGAGCGCCGCCGGCAAGCGCTGAAGCTGCTCTCGCCCGGCATTCTCGCGAACCGGCAGATGCAGGGGCCGCGTCTGGTCGCCGGCGACTTCAACGAATGGACGCGCGGCCTCGTGACGCGTTTTTTATCGGCGCAATTGCAGAGCGCCGATATTCACGGCCATCTGCAACGGCGACGCACGTATCCGGGCGTGCTTCCGTTCTGGCATCTCGATCACATCTATTACGATCCCGAGCTGCGTCTCGAATCGCTGGCGCTTCATCGCACGCCGCGCACTATGATGGCGTCCGATCATTTGCCGCTTGTCGCTGATTTCGTTCTTGTGGAGTAACGCGCGGCGCGCGTGTCAACAACTAAATCTTGCCTAAATGCATGCGCATACAAATTCGTTGACAGGCTTCGGTGTGTTTGGTAAGGTCGCTTCTGTTCCCCACGCACCCATGCAACGCGCATCACGCGAAGGCCAGGCAAAAATTTTGATTGTGGACGATCACGCGGCCGGACTGACGGCTCGCCGCGCTGTTTTAGAAGAGATCGGACACTCCGTGCATTGCTGCTCCGCGCCCGTCGAGGCATTGGAGTATTGCGGTTCTCATCCTCTCGATCTAGTCGTTACGGATTACCGCATGCCCGGCATGAACGGCGTCGAGTTCATTCGCGAGCTGCGCACGCGCGGCTTGACGATGCCGATCATTTTGATTTCGGGCTTTTCCGAAACGCTGGGCTTCAATAAAGAAAACACCGGTGCGGACATCATCCTTCAGAAGAGCGCGCACGAAGTGTCGCAACTGGTGCGCGCGGTGGCGCGGCTCACCTCCGCGACACCGCGGAAGCCGCCGCGCGGGCGCAGCTCTGCACGCGCGGGCAAGCCCGCCAAACACGGCTGAGCGGACGCGGTCCGCGGGCGTGCCGTTATAGTAAAACTAAATGCACACCGCCCGCGCCGCGCTCGCGCTGAGCGTGTCCGTCGTACTCCTCGCGGCCCCCGCGCGCGCTCCGAAAA
>JAICMB010000837.1 GCA_025929455.1 Bryobacteraceae bacterium
GAAGAAATCGATCACGCCGAAGAATTCCAGTTTCTCCAGTGCTTCGCGGGTGAAGTTGGCATCGGGGAGCGAAACCAGCGGATTGAAGCAGATCGAGAGCAGCCCTTTGATCTCGCCGCTGTGGATCGCGTTCATGATTTCCTGTGCTGTCAGCCCGGGCTGCGGCAGGTCGTCCGGCGACACGCCCCACACGCTCGCTACGTATTCGCGCGCCGCGGGATCGGTCAGCGAGCGCTGCCCGGGAAGCTGGTCGCACTTCTGCCCATGCTCGCGGCCGCCCTGGCCGTTGCCCTGGCCGGTAATCATGGTGCAGCCGGCACCTTCGCGGCCGACGTTGCCGGTCGCAAGCGCGATATTGATCAGCGCGAGACAGTTTTCGACGCCCTTCGACTGATGCTCGATGCCGCGCGCGTGCATCATCACGACACGCCGTGATTCGCCGATCCAGTGCGCGGCTTTCTCGATGCTCTCGGGCGGCACGCCGGTCTCGTCCGCAACCGTACGCGGATCGTAGCTGCGGACGGATTCCGCCACGGCCTCGAAACCCGTCGTGTGCTGGTTGATGAATTCGCAGTTTTGCAGGCCGTCGCGAATAATGACATGCAGAATGCCCATCAGCAGCACGAGATCGGTGCCCGGCCGTAGCGGCAGAAACAGATCGGCATTGCGCGAGATGGGATTCATGCGTGGGTCGGCGACGATCAGCTTGCCCCCGTGATCGCGGCTGCGCCAGATGTAATCGGTCGTGATGGGAGCGCAGTCGCCGATATTCGCGCCCGCGACAAACACGACGTCCGCTTTTGGAATATCGCTCCAGGGCAGCAGGCTGCGATCGACGCCGAACGCGAGCTTGTAAGCGACGCCTGCGGAAACCATGCACAGCCGTCCGTTGTAATCGACATGCCGCGTGCCGAGCGCGAGGCGCGCGAACTTGCCGATGAGATACGCCTTCTCGGTGATCAGCGATGCACCGCCGTAAACCGCAACCGCGTCCTTGCCGTACTTGTCCTGAATTTCGCGCAGACGCTGCACCGTGTAGTCGAGCGACTCGTCCCACCCCGCTTTGCGAAAGCCGCCCTCGGCGCGCATGAGCGGATTCAGCAGGCGGTCCGGATGCGCACCTTGCAAGTAACGCTTTACGCCCTTGGGGCACAGCATGCCGCGGTTGAACGGAAACTCCTCCCAGGGCTCAAAGCCGATCACGGTGTTGTCGCGCACCTTGAGCTTGATGCCGCACTGCTGCCCGCAAAAGCAGCAATGCGTGTTCACCACCGCTTCGGCCGGATTGCGCGATTCGTATTGCCATCCGCCGGGCGGGACCCACTTGGGATGGGGACCGAACTGTTCCCGCAGGTGATCGATGGTTGTGAGCGGTTTAGCCAAACGGATCGGCCTCGGTTCTCATTTGCAGTTGCGTCGTCGCGATGGTTTTGCGTTTGCACGCGGGGCACAGGTCCAGCCAGTGCGAGCCGCTGCGCGGCAGGGCGTAGTTGAAGCCCATCTGGTCTGTTACGAGCTTCAGATCTTCAATGTGCATGCGCGACGCAAAGCGCTGCCCGCAGTGC
>JAICMB010000787.1 GCA_025929455.1 Bryobacteraceae bacterium
CAAAAAGGGTACGCTCACGTTCGCCACCGCGGGACCCAACACCCGCACCACGCAGATCTTCGTCAACTTGAACGACAATGCCGGTCTCGATTCGCAGGGCTTCGCCCCGTTCGGCACGGTGATCGAGGGCATGGAAGTCGTGCAGAAGTTTTACACAGGATACGGCGGCGACCTCGATCAGGAAAAGCTCGCCTCCGGTGGCCGCGCCTATTTCGAAAAGCAGTACCCGCAGATGGACGTGATCAAAACCGCGGTTCTGATCGGCGCGCCGGCACCGCCGCCCACACACCGCACCGCCCCTGCGCACAGAGCCCCTGCGGCCACGCACAAACCCGCGGCGAAATAGCATTGAGTGGAGCAGGCAGTCTTGCTGCCTGCCCAGTCGGGCCGCCTTTCAGCCGCCCGCCCCTACTTCAGCGGAATCTCGTAATAAAACAATTCCTTACCGCTGCGTGCCTGGGTAATTCCCGTAATGTAAATCTGCGACCCCGGCCGCATATGCGTCTGAAAATAGACGAACCCGTGCGCCGAGTCGTGCGGCGGCAGCATCTTCGCCGCAAAGGCGCGCTCCTGAATCTGCGGCGCGGCCAGCGGGTTCTTGTGCTTGATCAGACCCGGCGGAATCGGACTCGGAATGTTCGGCGAGCGGCGGTTGGGATGCGCCGCCGCGTAGGGCACGTCGGACGCGGGGGTCGCATCGATACGTCCGCCATTCGCGGTCTCAAACTGCACCTGCATCCCGCCCAGCCTCAGCGCCTGATCGCTATCGTTCTGAATCACCAGCAGCACCGGCACAATGCCATACTGGTTGGGGTTCACTTTGCCGAAAGCGGTACGTGCAAGCTCCTCGGTGTCGTACGGCGCCACCGCGATGGTCACGCCGCCGTTGGTCTGCTTCGATTCATAAGATGAGGCCGCGCCCGGCGCAAATTTGCCTTCGTACTTGCTTCCCGCCGCTGCCATGGCTGCCAGCGTCACCGTGAGTGCAAGACTGAGAAACCGCTGCATCGATCTCCTGTTCTGGTCTGCGCGGACCGCCGCCGCCCCGCTGCTCGTATTTTATTTCTCCGCGCGCGGCTGGCGCGACCCGCGCTATTTCCGCCGCTTCGGCGAGCGGCTCGGGGCCGCTCCGCGTACTTCCCAGCCGACGCCCGCGGGCGGGGTTTGGTTGCACGCGGTTTCCGTCGGCGAAGTGTTGTCGGCGGTGCGCCTCGCGCAGGAGTTGCGCGCGCGATGCCCCGCGCTGCCGCTGCATCTGACCACCGGAACCGTTGCCGGCCGCGAGCTCGCGAACAGCAAGGCCGCCGCGTTCGCCGATTCCATCGCATACGTGCCGCTCGATTACGCGTTCGCGATCCGGCGCGTGTTGCGACGTGTGCGTCCAGTCGTGGTCGTAATGCTCGAAACGGAGATCTGGCCCGTCTTATTCGGCGAGAGCAAGCGCGCAGGCTGCGCCGTGCTGATCGTGAATGGCCGCATTTCCGATCGCGCGTTGCCGCGCTACCGCCGTTTCCGTTGGATGTTCCGCGCCGCGCTCTCACGCGTCGACAGCATCCTCGCACAAACGGAGCACGATCGCGAACGCTTCGTCGCGATTGGCGCGCCTCCGGATCGCACCGTCACGGCCGGAAACATGAAGTACGACGCGGCGCCTGCCACGAGCACGCCGCCCGCATTCGTGCAGAGCGTGGTCGCGGCGCTCGCTCCTGCGGCGATTTGGATTGCGGCGAGCACCATGCCGCTGCTCGCTCCCGGTGATCCCGACGAGGACGACGCCGTGATCGCTTCCTTCCAGGCGCTCGCCGCGCGGCATCCGCGA
>JAICMB010000648.1 GCA_025929455.1 Bryobacteraceae bacterium
GAAGGCGCCAGTGTCTCCGCGCGCAACACTGCGACGAACCAGCTCGCGACCTCGACAACCGACCGCGAAGGGCGGTTTCGCTTCCCCTATCTCCGCCCGGGCGGCTACGAGCTAGTCGTTCGCCACACCGGATTCGCCGTCATTCAGCGTTCGCTCACGCTTACCGCCGGCGCCGCGTTGGACCTTCCCATCTTGATTCCCATCGCTGCCGCTCAGGCAAACGTCACGGTCATAGGGGACGCAGCCCCGCTCGAGACCGCGCGCTCGCAGGTCGCGGGAACCATTCCACAATCGGAACTGCGGCAACTTCCGCTCGCAGGCCGCAGCTTTCTCGATGCCGCGCTGCTTGTACCGGGCGTTTCGCCAACCAACACCGGTTCCGATCAACTGTTCGCCGAAACCGCCGCTGTTCCGGGCCAAGGCATCTCCATCGGCAGCCAGCGCAACTTTTCGAACAGCTTTATCGTTGACGGCCTGTCCGACAATGACGACGCCGCCGGCCTCACCGGAGCATTCTACGGGCTCGATGTCGTGCAGGAACTGCAGGTGGTCACCTCCGGAGCACAGGCGGAGTTCGGGCGGGCGCTGGGCGGCTACGTGAACGTCATCACGAAGAGCGGCACGAACACGCTGCACGGCGATCTCTACGCTTATCTTCGTAACAGCCGCTTGAACGCCGCCAACCCGCTGTCGAGAACCGTGCTGCCCATGACCCAAACGCAGTTTGGCGCGAGCCTCGGCGGCCCCCTCATCCACGACCGCACCTTCTATTTCGTCAACGTGGAGCAGCGGCGCCTAAACCAATCGGGCCTCGTGACGATCTCGCCTGGCAACGTCGACACCATCAACGCACATCTGCGCGCTGTCAGCTACACCGGCTCGCCAATCTCGTCGGGGGTATACCCCAACCCCGTGCACAGCACAAACGTATTCGCAAAAAGCGATCACCAGTTCAGCGCCTACGACCAGTTCAGCGCACGCTACAGCCTCTATCGCGTGAACAGCGTGAACTCGCGCGGCGCGGGCGGGCTCAACGCCGAAACCGCGTCCGCCGATCTCGACGATACGGATCAGGCCGTCGCGCTCAGCAACCTCTATACGCTCTCGCCTCGCGCAGTGAACGAAACGCGCGGTCAGTTCTGGGATAGCAACCTGCGTGCGCTTCCGTCCGATCCCATTGGACCCGCCGTGAGCATCGCGGGCGTCGCTTCGTTCGGCACGCTGTCTGTCTCGCCCACACGGCGCGCGAACAGACTCGGCCAGGTGGTCGATAACTTCTCCTATGAGGACGGCGCGCACGCGTTCCGCCTTGGCACGGAGTTCCTGTTCAACGACGACACGATCGCTTATCCACGCGCGTATCGCGGCAGCTACTCGTTTTCGTCTCTGGCGAATTTCCTCGCCGGCACGTACAACAACCTGGGCTACACGCAAACGTTTGCGAACAGCACCGTCCACCAGACGAATCCGAATCTTGGTCTTTATGCGCAGGACGAATGGAAAATCGCAAGCCGCCTCACGCTCAATCTCGGCCTACGCTACGATCTTCAATTTCTCAAAACCATCGAGACCGACACCAACAACATATCCCCGCGCGCAGGTTTCGCATGGACACCCTTCGCCGCACGCAAGACCGTCCTCCGCGGCAGCTACGGTATGTTCTATGACCGCGTTCCGCTGCGCGCGCTCGCCAATGCTCTCCTTTCAGCCAGCAACACGGTCAATCCCGCGCAATTAAGCCAGATCGGCATCAGCCTGTCTCCGGCGCAAGCGGGCGCGCCCGTGTTTCCCAACATTCTTCCCAGCCTCACGCTGCCGCCGGAGGTGCTGTTCAATTTCACGACCATGGACCGGCAGATGCAGAATGCCTACTCGGAGCAGAGCAGCCTCGAAATCGAACATCAACTCGGCAATCACGCCACCATCAGCGCCGGCTATCAGCATCTGCGCGGGCTCCATCTCATCATGTCCATCAATCAGAACGTGCCAACATGCGCCGCTACGGGCACCAACAATGGCTGCCGCCCGAATTCGCTGTACGCAAACAACAATCAGTATTCGCCCCGCGGAGATTCCTCCTACAACGGCGCGCATGTTTCCTTCGTGCAGCGTCCTGCCGCCTGGGGCAATTACCGCGTTTCCTACACGTATTCAAAAGCGCTCGACAACGTCGGCGAGTTCTTCTTCAGCTCACCCATCGACAACTTCAATATCTGGCAGGACTACGCGCGATCGGATGACGACCAGCGCCATCGCCTCGTGTTCGACGGCTCCGTCCACGCACACGGTTTCTCGCTGAATGTGCTGTTCCAGTATTACTCCGCGCTGCCCTTCAACATCACAACCGGCGCGCAGACGATTCAGGGCACCGCCGCCCGGCCGATCGTTAATGGAGTTCTCATCAGCCGCAACGCCGGTAGCGGCTTCGACTTTCTCAATCTCTCCGCGCGCCTGAGCCGCTCATTCCAGCTCACCGAGCGCGTGCGCCTCGAAGCACTCGCCGAAGGCTTCAATCTGACTAACCATGTCAACGGCGTCAGCCTTAATGGCACGTTCGGACCCGGCGCATATCCGTCAAATCCGTCGCCCTCCTTCGGCCAGCTC
>JAICMB010000745.1 GCA_025929455.1 Bryobacteraceae bacterium
ATTACGCCAAGCAGTCTTTTATAGACACGTTGACGCTATACCTGCACGGCATTTGCTGCGACATCGACGTGGAGACCGGCCCGCGGCAGATCGCAAGCCGCTATCTGAGAAAACGGCTAAACCTGTTGCATACGCTGTTCCCACCGCCGACGGGTTATGCCGTGTTCGCCGAGCAACTCCGCGAGACCGATCAGCGCGGAGACTAGGCGTGTGGGGCAGGCAGTCTCTTGCTGCCCGCCTAACGCGCTCCGCCTCCCTCTTCACCAGCCGCACCCCTAATACCCTAATCAAAACAACCCCCAACGAAACCAGCGACCGGTACAGCCTAAAGCTCGCCCGCGCCTCCGCATCCGGTGCCAGCGCCCGCGTTTCTGTCCGGAAACGGATTCACCGTCCTCCGCATCCACCCGCAGCGTCCAAGCAATCTTCACAAATCCCCGCTCCTGAAACGCAGCGAGCGCCGCGGGCGCCAGCGCACGAAAAACGACATCACTCCGCAACGGCTGCGCCACCGCTCCAAACACCAACTCCCGCCCCGGAATCTCAGCCAGCAGTCCCCATCCCAGGGCCGCCATCTGCTCGAGGAGCGGTTGCCGCGTTTTCGGCCGCGACGTACTGCTCCTCATCAACATCTCCCGCGTCCGGAAAATCGCACGTACGATCGCCGAATCCTCAAGCGAGGTGTCGCATGCCGCCGCAAACGTCACGTCCGCAGGCGCATTCACTCGGATGCCGTGCTGTTCCACGATTTCGTAAGCAGGCATGAAGCGGTCAAGCAGAGCATCGTCTGCCGCCGCGCGCCTGCTACGTCCGTATCGCAACCACGTCGCGCCCGCGTATATGGCGTAAGCTGCACCTGTCAGGGCCACGCATGCGCCCGCGTATTTCGCGCCACGCGCCAGCGGTTTTCTAAAGGCGCCCATTCCGCAGTCTTAGCACGATGCGTCCCGGCATGCGCTCATTCACTCTGAGCTACACTTCATCAAAAGCGGAGGCGTCTATCGACCCGGTCATCGAAGAGCAAAAAGCCTACTACGCCGCGCGGGCGGCCGAGTACGAGGACTGGTTTTTCCGGCGCGGCCGCTTTGACGGCGGGCCGGAGCGCAATGCGCAGTGGTTCGCCGAGCTTGAATCGGTACGGCAGCGCGTACAGGCGCTGGCGCCGGTGCAGGACGCGCTCGAGATCGCCTGCGGCACCGGACTGTGGACACGCGTGCTGACGCGCATTGCGCAGTCCGTAACAGCCGTCGATGCATCCAGCGAAATGATAGCGGCGTGCAAGAACGCAGTGGGCAGTGCGTCGGTGCAGTTCATTCAAGCCGACCTGTTCGAGTGGGAGCCGGACCGCCAGTACGACCTCGTCTTCGCAGGGTTCTTCCTGTCGCACGTTCCTCCCGAGCGCCTGGACGGTTTCCTAACGAAACTGTCGCGCGCGGTCGCCCCGGGCGGGCGATTCTTCGCGGTCGATTCGCGCCGGTACTCGTGGGGGTCGGCATCCGCGACGATCGGCAGACGAGGCATCCTCGAAAAGCGAGCGCTCCAGGACGGCAGCGAGTTCACCGTCGTGAAGGTGTTTTACGAGCCGGCGGAACTCGAGGCGGCATTCGCGCGGCACGGCATTGAAGCCCGCGTCTCGCTCACACCCAACTTTTTCTGG
This sequence comes from Bryobacteraceae bacterium, assembly GCA_025929455.1. The sequence goes on from JAICMB010000745.1 coordinate 1,658, forward strand.
TTCGCCGAGGGCGCCCTACAAAATGGCGCGCAGTAATGGTGTGCGCCGGAAAACCGCGGCGCTGAGTGCAAACGTCAATACTGCGGCAATGGACGTAAGGGCTGCGAATTTGAGCAGCGGGTCCCACGACACGCGGACCAGCAGTCGCGCGCAGGCGATCAGCACGGGCGGATGGAACACGTACACAGCGAACGCGTTATCCGACAGAAATTTCGCTAGCCGCCCCTGGCTGTTGAACTTCCCGCGGAACAGAACCAGAAGTCCCAAGCAGAGCGCCACGCACGTAAACGATTCCCACAAGTTCAGCGCCGCGCTTTGCCAATGCCAGCCGCCGGAATAAGCGGCGGAATTGCCGCGCAGCGCACCGCCGGCAACCAGGATGGCGAGCCATGCGGCTAAGCCGGCAGGCAAAACGATGGCCGCCCATCTGCACGCTAAGCGTTCCCG
>JAICMB010000622.1 GCA_025929455.1 Bryobacteraceae bacterium
ATATCCCGCCTGGGCTGCCGTCTGTATCGGAATTGTCGATGGATAAAGCGCCGAGATGAACTGTAACGACTTCGGGCTCGGCACCACGAGGCCGTCGGTAGCCGGATTGAAGCTGTAGAGCTCGTCGCTCTTATCCGTCGCCGCCTGGTCTCCTTCCCAGCGCAGGCCGAGGTTGACGGTCAATCTCGAGTTCACTTTGAAGTCGTCCTGAGCATACACAGCGACTTCGTTCCAACTGGCATACGAAGTCGGTGCGCGGAAATTGCGCTTGCTGCTGGCGGGAATGCCGAGCAGGAAGTCGGCGTAATCGAAGCCGCTCATGGAGCCATCGAATCCAAAGCAGCCGAAGTCGCAATCGAGATTGTTGGTCTGGTTCGGGGTGTTGTGCCGCAGGCTCACGCCGAGCTTTAGATTGTGCCGGCCTTTGGAGATCGTTACGTTGTCCAGGTATTCGGTCGCCTGCGAAGTCCAGAAAGAGTCTGCAATCTCGTAAGTGCTATCGAAGTTGTCGAAATCGAACTCGGGCGTGCCCGTCTTCGCGTTCGGCGTCGCGCCAAGCAGGCCCAACTGCGACAGAATTTTGTTGCCGTTGTGAATGCCGTTGAGATCGGAGTGGTCGCGAGAAAAGCCGATACGGAATTCGTTCACCAGGTACGGCGTGAAGATATGCGTCTCGGATAAATAGGCGTTGATGTTGCGCCGGAACTGGTTGTGGGCCGTAGTGCCCTGGTCGTTGTCCGGGCGCGGTTGGAGGAAAGGATCGTCGCGGACCATAACCCGCGCAGACAGATTATCTTTGGGGGAAAGCACGTGGTCAACACGCCCACTGTACCGGTCGAACAGCGACGACCGCGGCACGTAACCGCGCCAGTTGTTCACGTAGCTATCGGGCGAGCCGGAGTTCGGGTTATTGAAGAACAACGTCTGCGCCTGCTGCGAAATGGGACTGATGCGGTTGGCCGGGATTTTATTGCCCTCGAACGGCGTGCCCGTCAGGGGGTCGCTAATGATGGTGCCGTCGGCGAGCAATGACGAGAAGTCGCCGTTGCGGAAGGCCGCGGTCGGAACACTGGCGGTATTGAAACTGCTGGACGGAAAACGGGTTTCGTCCCATGTGAAATAGAAGAATGTTTTGTTATGGCCGTCGTAGATTTTGGGAATGTACACCGGGCCGCCAAAGCTCGCCGAGGCCTGGTGCAAAGTGGGCACGGACGGCAGCCGCGTAGCCGCGAAAAAGTTCCGCGCGTTCAAGGCGTTATTCGCCTGGCTATAGTAAGCGTTGCCGTGAACGCGATTTTCGCCTGACCTGGTCTCCATAATGACGGTGGCGACTTTGCCGAACTCGGCCGAATTGTTGCTGACGCGAAACTCGACGTCGCGCAGCGAATCGAAGGGGACCTCGGTCTGCGGCCCGACCTGTGCGCCAAAGGCATTCGAATTCGACGTGGTGCCGTCGATCGTGAAATTCGTATCAGTCGCGCGCAGGCCGCCAATCGAGAAACCCGAACCCACGGCACTGTAGTTGTAGGAGTTCAGCATGAACAGCGTGAGGGTGCTGCGCAGGCCCGTGGGGAGGAGGTTCAGCTCCTCGCGCGTTTGCAGTCCGGTGACCTGGCCATCGACCGTATTGATCGTGGGCGCCGCCGCCTCCACCTGAACCGATTCGGATGCGGTTCCGATTTCGAGTCTGCCGTCGAAGCGTTGGGCCTGGTTGCCCGTGAGCACAACTTCTCCGCTCTTGAGGTCCTTAAATCCGGGCGCCTGAACGGTAACGACATAGCGGCCCGGCGGAAGATCCGCAAGTAAGTAGTCGCCGGAACTATTGCTGGTTGTATGACGGGCAGTGCCGGTACCGGTCTCGACGGCCGTGATCGCCGCGTTCGGGATCATGGCGCCGGTCGGATCGGTAATTTTGCCCGTTATGGAACTGAGAAACGACTGCCCGAACAATGCCGCGGCCAGTAAGCTGATGCAACAAATGTACTTCCCTAATCTCAATGCTGTTCCCTTCCACATCACCGCGCGACCGCGAAGTTCGCCGGCACACGAAGGTGCGCCGCCTCCGCAGCTAGTCTTGCGGAACTTCCCACACCCTAAAGTTCTCTATTGAACTGTGTTCGGATTTGGTTTAGGATTTTTATTGTACTCGTAGTCGCGGAAAAGTCAAGGCAAATTTTAGGCGGGAGGCTTACAGGTGAAGGAACCATCGGACCCCTATATCATCCCGGTTGCGGCCAAAACACTGGACGTATTGGAGGCGTTTGGATCCTCCGATGAGGCGCTGACACTCCAGGATGTAATTCGAAAAACGGGAATAGCGCACGCCACTGCCTTCCGCATTCTGTACACGCTTCTACATCGGGGATACCTGACGCGCAACGGGAATCGGTACCGCCTGGCAAACGTCCGGCGTCGGCCGAAGCTCGGCTACGCAAGTCTCAGCAACGATGTCGCGATCTCCGTAGCAATCGCGAAAAGCCTGCGCAGAGCGGTCGCAGCAACCGCCATGGACCTGGTCATCATCGACAATCGCGAAAATCCGAATGTCGCGATTGAGAATGCTCGCAAGTTGGTCGAAGAGCACGTGAGCGTGGCGATTGAGTTTCAGAACAACGCGGATGTCGCCCCTGTTATCGCAGATGTCTTCGGCACCGCCGGTATTCCGGTCATAGCGCTTCACATCCCGCAACCCGGCGCGGTCTACTTCGGTCCCGATAATTACAGGGCGGGATGGACCGCCGGAACAGCGCTCGCCGAACATGCCACTTCGCGCTGGCGGAACCGTTTCGATTTTG
>JAICMB010000296.1 GCA_025929455.1 Bryobacteraceae bacterium
AAGTGCAGCCCGGTGAATTTCTTCTGGGGCAGTTTCGATCTGGCGGTGACGCGGTTTTCCGGCCGGCGCGCGCCGCCGCGCGACGGGCCGGCGTTCCAGCAGGACGCGTATTCGCACGAGGTGATCAGCCATGGGTTCTGGCCGGGCAGCGGACCGCTGCTGGAACCGGCGTTCTACGCGTATGCCGCGCCGGAACCGGCTGGCTTGAAGGAAGCGCGCGTGTCGCCGGATGCGGCGTACTACCACCGCGAGCTCAACGAATTCATCCTGCCTTATGAAGCGGTGCGGCAGGCCGATTCGCCGGATGAAATGATCCACGCTTTCATCGACAGTACGTACGCGCAAGCCGCAGATTTGGCGAAGTGGGATCGGAAAGCGCTGGATCGGGTGATGGTGGCGTAAATGCTTCGGTGACTTTTGCCATCCATGGCGCTGGATTCCGGCCAATCCGTGGCCGGGATGACGATGATTTTCCACCGGTCATTCCGGGGCGGTCTGCGGTTTCATCGCAGGCCGAACCCGGAATCCACTTTTGATGCATCACCGAAGCGCCAAGAGCTGGATTCCGGGTTCCGCCCGCAAACGGCGCGGGCGGCCCCGGAATGACGAACAAACCATTGTGCTCGTCATTCCAGCGCATTCATTCCTCCAGCGCCTCCGCCAATGCCGACAAGGCTTCCTGTGGCTCGTGGATGACGTCGCCGTGCGAGACGATGATGCGGCGCAGGTGTTGGTCGTTTGACCATTCGCGGAACTGCGCGGCAAGCGCGCGCTTGTCCTCGACCACCATCCGCTGGATCACTCTCGGCACCTGCGGCTGCTTGACGCCGAAGCCCATCAGCCGCGCCATGACTTTCGCGCCGAGGCCATCCGGATGCGCAACGTGGGCGATCACGTCGTTGATCACCAGTGTCCTGTCGTCGCCGCGCGTCACCAGCAACGCGGCTTCGCGTTGCGCGGTGCCGTTGACGACCATGAACCTGACATCGGGATCATCGAACACGTCGCCGGTCGCATCCACCGAAACGACTTCCTCCACGTCCGCCCGCGCGCCCGCGGGTGCGACCACCGTGATCGACGGATAACGGTGCTTCCAGATCCTGGCATCGAGCCGGTGGTGGCCGCTGGGCACGACCATGAAGGTGGGCGCCCCGAGCGCTTCGATGCGACGCATGTCCGCTTCTTCGAGCGCCACCGCGCTGTAGATGACAGTGCCGCCGCCGGCGAGCCTCACCACGGTCATGCGGCGCGGGAAATGGCCGAGCGGCATGGTGATCGTGCCCTCGACCGTCAGCAGGCCTTCGTCCAGTTCCTGCACCGAACCGTGCTCCTGCACTTCCCAGGTTTCCAGTGCCTTGGTCATCGCACGCTCCTTGTGGTGGATGTGCGATCAGCCTAAGCGACGGGGCATGAATGGTGGCTGCGATGTGCGCGCGTATTGGAAGTATTCAGGCGCGGCTGCGAGTGCTGCGCGTGCGATATTTCCTCGCGCGCGGTTCCTGCACGCGCTTGCCCGGTTTCATCTTGACGTGCTGCCGCAGCCAGGCGGCGAAATCCTTCTCGCGCACTTTGCCTTCGGCGAGGGCGAGGTAGATCGGGTAGAGCTCCAGATTGTCGGCATCAAGTTCGCCGTCGTTGAGCATGATGAAGGTTTCGCACGCGACCGCTGCCGTGCGCTTGTTGCCATCCACGAACGGATGTTTTCGTGCGAGGCCGAACGCCAGGCTTGCCGCGAGATCGGCCAGATCGGGCGGGGGATCGCCATACGCATATAGCTGTTGTGGACGGGCAAGTGCGGATTCGGGCAGTTTTTCATCGCGCACGCCGCCCGTGCCGCCGTGTTCGGCGAGTTGGCGGTCGTGGATCGCAAGTGCGAGCGTCTTGTCCAGCCAGGCGATCATCAGCTATCTGCCAGCTTGCGCAACAACGTGCGGCGCTTGCGCATCACCTTCTCCGCCACTTCCATCTGCTTGGCGAGGGTGGGGTCGTAGGTGGTGAGCTTGATGCCGTCGGGTGTTTCCAGCGCGTACAGCTCGTCGCCTTTTTCCACGCGCAGGCGCGCCAGCAGTTCCTTCGGAAGGATCACGCCGGCGGAGTTGCCGATGGTGGTTATTTTCAGTTTCATGATCGCGTCGCTGCTGCTGTTATAACGTTGGTTATAATAGTGGTGTTCGCGATCGATGACCAGACCCCGCCTTGACCGGACAGCGATTTCTTTTGCTGGTCATTCCGGGGCGGTCTGCGGCTTCATCGCAGGCCGAACCCGGAATCCATTTGATGCATCACCGAAGCATAAGAGCTGGATGACGCGCGGCTCCTGCCGCGCGCTCTTCGGGCCATTCGCTGCGCGAATGTTCGCGGCCTCCTGCCTCCGCAGTCCGGGTTGCGCTCGCAAACGGCGCGAGCGGCCCCGGAATGACGACGCTTATTAGCTTTCGCCGAGTCCCGCGTCCCGGGTCCCGGGCCTCACCGCACTTCGATCACCGCCAGGCCGTGGCTCGGGAGCGTGATCGAAAGCATGCCGTGGTCGATCGCGATTTCTTCCGGCGGCGGCAGCGCGGCGGCGTCGCGCAACTGTTTCAGTTGCGCCATGGTCGGGTAGCGCGGCGAGCCCATCGCCGCGTATGCGGCGTGCATGTCGCCGTGCGTGGCGTCCACGCGGGACACGAAAGCCCGTGTTGCATCGGTGTGTTGCAGCTCCAGCGCGATCGTTTGCGGCGCGCCGTCCTGCTGTCCCGGCAGCGCGTAGTTCCACACGGCGAGCACGAGCGAACCATCGGGCCTGCGCGTGGCGAGCACGTCGTCCGAATCCACCGCGATGCGCTGGTCGCCGAGTTCGTGCAGCAGCTTGAACGCATTGAACGCGGGCTTCGGGATGCCGCCTTCGGCGATCAAGCCGAAACCGCCGTACAGCGGCGTCTTCACCACGCCCTGTTCGTCGAACACGTCGGAAAACGTCCAATACGACATCATGTCGACCATGCCGTCGCACTGGCGGATCAGGTCGGCCATCCACGGGCCCATGTATGTCGAGTCGGTAACGGCGGGCTCGTTCTTGTAGCTGGCGTTGAACTCGCTCCAGACCAGCGGCAGGTGCGGCATCGAGGAAGCCGCGATCTCGTCGTGCACCTTGCTCACGGTGCGGCAGACCATCCTGTCGCGCGGCACCCGCTTCGTCGTGCCGAGCACGTGTTTCGACGAATCGTTGGCGTAAACGTGGGTCGAAACGAAATCCACCGGCACGTGGTGCTCCTTGCAGTGCCTGATGAAATCCGTGATCCACGCGGCCTGCGCCGTGGCCGGCCCGCCCACGCGCAGCCGCGGATCCACCGCCTTGAGCGCGCGCGCGGTGTGGTCGTAGAGCGTCCAGTACGTTTCCTGGTGCGGAAGGCCGGCCCAGAAATCGAGATTTGGCTCGTTCCAGACTTCGAAATACCACGACGCGACTTCGTCGATGCCGTAGCGGTCGATCAGGTGCTTCGCGAACGCCGTGATCAGCGCGTCCCACTTCGCGTAATCCTTCGGCGGCGAGATGTCGGGATGGCCGGTGAACACGTGCGTGACCGGCTCCGATGCCAGTTGCGTGGGCATGAAGCTCAATTCCACGAACGGCTTGACGCCGTTGGCGAGCAGGCCGTCGTAGATCCGGTCGACGTAGGAGAAGTTGTAGACCGGATTGCCTTGCTTGTCCTCGCCGTAGACGCCGACTTCGTCGTCGAGGATGCCGTGGAAGCGCACGTACTCGAAGCCCGTGGCCTGTCTGGTCGCGCGCAGGTCGTCGCGCCAGTCTTCGCGCATCGACAGGATGGCGCGGCCGGAGCCGAACATCTGCTCCCAGAAGTGCGGGAACGGATGCGCGGGCGCGGCGTCGTCGATCGTCACCGTCTCGTCGGCGGCGGGCGCGGCCGCGGCGCCGCCGGACGCGAGCAACAGCAACACGACGAGGGTGCGGGCGAATGCGATCTGCTTCATGCGGGGAAGGGCAATTGCGGGAACGCGCAACGATAAGGCCGGCACGCGGCGAACGCCAGCGCGTGAAGCGCGGCGCCGAAGCTGCGACAATGCGCGCGATGTTCCGTCTCCGCGGCCTCGACCACATCGTCCTGCGCGTGCGCAATGCCGCCGCGATGCGCGGGTTCTACTGCGGCGTGCTCGGCTGCACCTTCGAGCGCGAGCAGCCGGAGATCGGCCTGCTGCAGTTGCGCGCGGGCGAATCGCTGATCGACCTCGTCGACATCGAAGGCAAGCTCGGGCGCAAGGGCGGCGCGGCGCCCGGCAGCGAAGCGCGCAACGTCGACCACTTCTGCCTGCGAGTCGAGCCGTGGGACGAAGCGGATATCCTCGAACACCTGCGGGCGCACGACGTGGCGATCGGCGAGATCGGGCAACGCTACGGCGCCGAAGGCACCGGCCCGTCGATCTACATCGACGATCCGGAAGGCAACACGGTGGAATTGAAAGGCCCGCCGGTTACACGCTGAGCCGCTCGATCGCTTGGGCCGGCGTGATCAACGCGATGCGCGGGAGCGGTGCGAGGACAAGCAGATCCCTATCGCCGCTGACCAGCGCGTCGGCTCGCGCGGCGAAGGCGAGATGCAGGAAGGGCAGGTCGTATGGGTCGCGGCAATGCGGCGTCTTCGGCGGCGGATCGGGGATGCGCACCGATTCGGTCCAGGGCAGATAATCCGCCAGCAGCTCGTGCTGCTCTTCGCCCGTCAGTCTGAATTTTGGATAGGCGAGTACGCGGATCAATTCCGAAGCTGTGTCGTGACTGGCCAGTGGTACGAACAATCCGCGTTGCCAAGCCAGGCGCAAGCGGCCGGTGGTGCCGCCGGGCCGGATCAGGGCAGAGAGGACGACATTGGTGTCGAGCACCCAGTGCGGCGGACTCCGTCCGCTCACGGCTTGCGGGGCTTCGGCGTCCTGCGGTAGCGGGCCGGGGTCTCGGCCACGCGTCCGGACGTGCGCATCGTGGAGACTTTGCGCGCCCATGCGACGGCGGCAGCGAGGTCATCGTCGCCCAGATTCAATTCGGCCAGTTTGGCGCGCACCGCGTTTGCGCGTTGCATGCGCACGGGAGTCAGCACCAGTCGCCCCGCGCGTGCTTCGATTTCGA
>JAICMB010000690.1 GCA_025929455.1 Bryobacteraceae bacterium
GTGTTGAAAGCGTCGGCGAAGAAGTTGCGGCGGCTGTATAACGGGAAGGTGCTGGCGGGGTTTGCGGGAGCGACCGCAGACGCGTTTTCGCTGTTTGCGCGCTTCGAAGGAAAGCTGGAGCAGCACAACGGGAATTTGCCGAGGTCCGTGGTGGAGCTCGCGAAGGACTGGAGAACCGACCGCATCCTGCGGCATTTGGAAGCGCTGCTGCTGGTAGCGGATCAGACGCACACGTTCATCGTGAGCGGAACCGGTGACGTGATCGAGCCGGACGATCAGATTGCGGCGATCGGGTCCGGGGGAGCATTCGCGAAATCGGCCGCGATCGCGCTGATGGAGAATACCGAACTGCCGGCGCGGTCCATTGTGGAGAAGGCGATGACCATCGCTGGGCAGACATGCATCTACACGAACACCAACTTCGTGTACGAGGAGCTCTAATCCATGGTCATCTATTTGCCGGGACAGCCGGGTGCTGAAACGCCGTTGCTCGATGAGCTAACGCCACGGCAGATTGTCGGCGAACTCGATAAATACGTTGTGGGGCAGGCTGACGCGAAACGGGCGGTCGCGATCGCGCTGCGCAACCGCGTGCGCCGGCAGAAACTCGATCCGGAAATGGCGGACGAGGTGATGCCGAAGAACATTCTCATGATCGGGCCGACCGGTGTCGGCAAGACGGAGATTGCGCGGCGGCTGGCGAAGCTCGCGAACTCGCCGTTTTTGAAAGTAGAGGCGAGTAAGTTCACCGAAGTCGGATACGTCGGGCGCGATGTGGAATCGATGATCCGCGACCTCGTGGATATCTCGATCGACATGGTCCGGGAAGAACGGCTGGAGGAAGTGGCGGACCGCGCGGAGCGGAACGCGGAAGAGCGACTGCTCGACCTGTTAATACCGCCGCAAACGGAGCCGTCGGAGAGCGCCGACCGCAGCCGCGAGAAAATGCGCGAAAAACTGCGAGCCGGAAAGCTGGACGACCGCATGGTGGAGTTGGATATAAAAGAGCGCGGGCCCACGTTTGAGATCAGCACGGCCGGCGGCATGGAAGAGATGGACGTGAATTTGAAGGACGTCCTTCCGGGTCTGTTCGGGCAGCGCACGCGTAAGCGCAAGATGCGTGTTAGCGAGGCGATGGACTACCTGGTGCAGGAAGAGGAGCAAAAGCTCATCGATATGGACCAGGTGACGCGCGTGGCGCTGGAGAGAGTGGAGCGCAGCGGGATTATTTTTCTCGATGAAGTGGACAAGATTGCGGGGCGCGAGTCGGGGCACGGACCGGACGTGAGCCGCGAGGGCGTGCAGCGCGACATTCTGCCAATCGTCGAAGGCACGACCGTGAATACGCGCCATGGATTCGTTCGGACAGACCACATTCTGTTTGTCGCGGCGGGGGCATTTCACGTATCGAAGCCATCGGATCTGATTCCGGAGCTGCAGGGACGCTTTCCTATCCGGGTGGAGTTGAAGTCGCTGTCGGAAGAGGACTTCATCCGCATTCTGCGGGAGCCGAAGAATGCGCTTATGAAGCAGTACATCGCGCTGCTCGAGACGGAAGGGATTAAGCTCACGTTCACGGAGGATGCGCTCGAGGAAGTGGCGCGGTTCGCGGCACAGGTGAATGATTCTTCGGAGAACATTGGTGCGCGCCGGCTGCACACGATTATGGAGAAGCTGCTGGAAGAGATTTCGTTCCAGGGGCCCGATCTGAAGAAGAAGACGATCCGGATTGACGCCGCGTATGTAAGGAAGCAGCTTGCGGAGATCGTGAAGGATCAGGATTTGACCCGATACATTCTGTGAGCGGGCGAGTCGGAAACCGCTCCCTCACGGTCGCGGCTCGGTCAGGTACCCTCGTTGCAGCGCTGATCTTTTGCGGGTGCGGGAATGTGGGGGACCCGCTGTACCCGTCGCTGAATATGCCGATGCCGCCGCAGAATGTGACGGTTGTGGAGCGGGGCGCGAACCTCGAAATTGGCTTCGTTATTTCGCCGCTGACGACCGACGGCATTGCGCTAAAGCGTTTGAGCTCGGTCGATATCAGTGCGGGCGGACACGTGACGCGCGTGGATCGCGATGAGACCGGTCCGGGACACGCGCAGGTTCCGGTGGATGGCTCGGCGGGGCGCGACATCACGGTGGAGGTGCGGGCGGTGACGGCGAAGGGCCGCGCATCGCAGTGGTCCGCACCCATGCATTTGCATGTGGAAACGCCGCTGGCGACGCCGCAGGATTTGCGGGCGGCGGCCGCTCCGCCTGGCGTGCGGCTGACCTGGGCAGCGAATGGGGAAAATGAATTTCGAATTACGCGGCGTGATGCGCAGCACCCGGCCGGCGCGGTGATCGGAACCGCGAAAACGGCGGAGTACACGGATAAAACCGCCGCGTTCGGAACGCAGTACGAATA
>JAICMB010000509.1 GCA_025929455.1 Bryobacteraceae bacterium
GCGCGATCCGGAGACTGAGCGCGGCCGCCGTCGTACACGCGTTCACGGCACATGCGTGCGATGTCCGGCGACTCGAAGCTTTTGTGAATGGCCGTCCGATCAAGTTCGCGGTCTTCGTTGCAGGCGCGGGCCCGGCACGCTTCAGCAGGGTGGCTGAAACGGAAGCGGCTCGTGCAGCAGCGGGCAAGGCCGATTTGAAAGCGGCTTTCCCGCACATCAGAAAATCTTGCAGTTTATGTTTTGAGGACAACTACAGCCAGTACTGCCACTGCTGCGTCGCGATGACGTACGCGCACAAGCAGCCGTTCGTTACGGCATGCGCGAGAATGCAATCGCCCAGGCTGCGCGTGCGCACCATCCAGCCGTTATAGATCAGGCCCGCGATCAGTCCGACATCCCAGTAGGGGCCGTGTTCGGAGGCGAACAGGACGGCCGTGGCCAGGAAAGCCTGCAACTGAAAAGCCCCCAGCGGCACGCGTTCGAGGTGCGGATTGATGAGCCAGCGCATCAGCCATGCGCGCCAGAACAACTCCTCAATGATCGGCACGATGAGCACCGCGCGGATGGTGCGCAAGCCCAGCATCCACGGATCGGCTAGCAGCGCCGGATCGAGGGAGTGGGTCTGAAGGGTGCCGGTGAGCGGGTTCTGAAACAACGCCGCATTGCGATAACCGGGCCACAGCACATCCGGTGCGATCCAGATCAGAAACACGCCCGCGCCCAGCGCGATGCTGGCGAGCAGACTGTTCGCACGGAACGAAATCACCTGCCGCGAGAACACTACCAGCGTCAACGACATGACGGCCAGACGCAGCGGCGGGTCGACCGCGGCCGGCCAGGCGGGCACGCGTTGCAGCAGTAGAAAAACCAGGAAGACCGCGAACGGGACTACATACGCGGCAGTCCCAGTCCGCGTGGACAGGGCTGGAGCAGTACGGGCCTGCACGTGACTCAGATCCTGCTCTGCAAAGCGCGAATCTGTTCTTTGTCGCGGTCGGACGGATTGTGCTGCGTGGCTACATCGAGCTCACGCCGCGCGCCGGACTTGTCACCCTTCTGGTTCAACGCCATGGCGTAGTGCAGGTGGAACGACGCCACCGCGGGAACGCGCTTCACGAGATCGCCGAGCACGCCCAGACTCTGGTCCGTGAGATTCTTGCGCAGATAGATCAGCCCCAACGTGTCGGCGATATTGGGATCGTTCGGCATCTTCTGTTTGGCGCGCTGCGCCAGAAGCAAAGCCTGGTCGAGATCGACCCCCGCTTCTGCTTTCGCGTATGCGAGATTGTTCAATGCGATCGGATTGTCGGGTTCGATCTTCAGAACCTGCTCGTACTCGCGGCGGGCGTCGTCCTTGCGGCCGGTGCGATCCAACAGCACGCCCAACTGCAGCGCCGGCGCGGCGCTGTTCGGCGCCATTTGTTTCGCTTTCGTCAGACTCGCGATCGCGCCGTTGGTGTCTTGCGCAGCCGTCTGCACCTGCGCCAGGCGGATGTACAGATCGGCGGAGGCCGGGTTTTGCGCAATGAGCGACCGGTATCCCGCTTCCGCGTTCTGGTAATCGTGCGCGATAAATTCCACATTGGCGGCCGCCGCGGCCCAGCGCTGGTCTTTCGGCGTTTTTGCGATCTGCTCGTTCAGAATTTTGATGGCGGCGGGGTAGTCTCTCTGGCGCACTTTCACTTCCACCAACCCCATGGTGCCCCGGATATCGTTGGCCTGCCGCAGCGCCTCGAAATCCGCCTGCGCTTTGGCGTACTCGCCGTTGAGCATTTCCAGGTTCCCAAGCTGCGCGCGCGCGTCGGGGAGGTTGGGACTCACCTTCAACACGTCCTCGATCTCCGTACGCGCACGATCCCTCTCGCCCAGGTTCACCAGCGCCGCCGAATGCAGCAGGCGTGCCGTCAGATTATTCGGCTGTTGCGCGACGACCTCGGCGGAAAGCTTCGCGGAATTTCCAAAATCGCGGCGCGACAGCAGCACCTCGGCCAACAGCACCTTGGCCGGCGCGTAACCGGGCGCCACTTTCAGCGTCTCTTGAAGCTGCAGCCGGGCCTGATCGCGGCTCTGCTCATCATTCTTGAGGAGATACGCGCGCGCCAGCGTGAAATGCAGCATTCGCAGGGTGTTCAAGCGCCCCGGCGTTTGCGGAATCGTGGCGATGAGGGGCTGCAGTTGGTTGATCGCCTTCTGCGCGTCTTCGGGCTTGCGGCTCTCGAGCAGCAGGCCGGCCTGCATCACAATGGCGTCGGGGTCCTTGGGGTCGTCCTTGAGCAGCTCGGCAACGACCTTACCGGCATCGTCGCGCTTGCCTTTCGAGACCGCCACTTCCGCCTCTCGCTTCAAATAGGTGTGGCGATTGTTCGGATCCTCGATCTCGCCTTTCTTGTATTGCGCCTCGGCGCGATTGAGGTCGCGCAGCCGCATGAAAAAGTCGCCCGCGTACAGGTGCGCGCCGGCGATCATCTTGGAGCTTTGGCTCAGCCGCGCAATCACCGCCTCCATGTCCGGACGACGGTTCGTGGCGAGGTAGAAGGTGGCGAGTTCCACCATATACGCGCCGCTCTTGGGATTATTGGCGACCTTCTGCTTTAGAATGGATTCCGCGTCGGCGATACGATTGTGGCCGGCGTAATACGCGTACAGTGTGTCGTAAAGCGGCCCGTACTCCTTATGGACCTGGATACCGTGCCTGGCCACCTGCTCGCCCGCGTCATTCTGCTGATCGACGAATAGCGACTGCGCAAGCGCCTGCAACAGGTCGGGCTGATCGGGCTTCGTTTGGTTGGCGGCGCGGAACTGCGTGATAGCCGTCTTCACGTCCTTGTCGGCCAGCGCCACGAATCCGGAGAGCCGCAGGCCGTCGTAGGAGTGCGGATCTTTTTTGAGAATCGTCTTCACCGCGTCGCGGCATTCCGGCAGTAAAGCCTTGTTCGACGTGGGGTTGACCATATAGGCACCCATGTCGAGATCACCGAGTTTGGCGAACGCGTCGAGATTGTTACGATCCAGCTCCGACGCCCGCAGGAACATCTGCCGCGCGTCGGCAAGCGCCCCCGCTTTGATATCTACGAGGCCGAGCTTGTAATACGCCTGTGGGTTGCGCGCGTCCTTCTGTAGCGCCTTGCGATACATGATCGCGGCTTCCTTCAGCTTGCCGCGGTCGTAGTATTTATTGCCCGACTCCACGTAGCGCTGCGCGACAACTTTAGGATCGCGGCTGCAACCGGCCAGACCGGCCAGCAGCGCCAAAACAAAAACCATAGCCAGGGCCACGGCAACGCGCCGCCCGGAACCGCCTTCCCGCTCATTTCTGTGCCGCAGCGGCAGGCGGCTCATGTACTTCATAGACAGAC
>JAICMB010000166.1 GCA_025929455.1 Bryobacteraceae bacterium
TTCGCAGCCTGCGCAGATTTTGTCGTGGGGCAGGCCTCCAGGCCTGCAGCGGGTCTCCAGACCCGCTTCGCCCGCTACAGAAAACGCTCGGCCTATAAGGCGTCGCGTACGGTTTGGTTGCGGCTCCGCTGCTCTGTGGAACAGGTTGTTAACCTGGCGCCGATTGTTAATCGGCCTCGTGCCGCCGCGCGCGCATGCTCCTGCGCTCTATCTCTGCTCCTCGCCGCCGGTCCTTTACCCGCGCAGGAGTTGAATATCGCGCCGGTCAAGCCCGACGCGCCGTTCATCGTGCGCCCGTATCTCGCTCCCACGGTCCCGCCGCCGCGCACCACCAACCCTGACCGCATCCGCGCTTTGATCCGCGCGGGCAAGCTGTACCTCACGGTGCAAGACGCGATCGCCATCACGCTCGAGAACAACATCGATGTCGAGATCGCGCGCTACAACCCCATCATTGCGGCCTGGAATCTGGAGCGCGCGCAAGCGGGCGGTGCGCTACCCGGCGTGCCGTCCGGCGCATCGCAGGCCGGCACCGTTGCCAGCGGCCAAGGTGTTGCCGGCAGCCAGGCGGCCGTCGGGGTCAGCATCACCGGCGCGAGTCCCGGCACGGGTCGTACCGCGAATGCGACGATCTCGCAGGTCGGCCCCGTAACGCAGAACCTGGACCCCGCGATCCAGGACGCGACCACGTTCAGCCACACCAGCATCCCGCAGCCCAACGTCGTACAGAGCGTCACGCCGGTGCTGATTTCCAACACCCACGTCTACAACACCACGTTGCAACAGGGCTTCCTCACGGGCGGCAACGTCAGCATCAATTACACGGAGCACTATCTTTCGGAAAACGCGCTCACCGACGTGCTCAATCCGTCGGTCGCGCCGAGTCTCTCGCTCAGCGTGCAGCACAATCTGCTGCGCGGCTTCGGCGTCGCGGTCAATGCCCGCACCATTACGGTCGCCCGCATGAATCTCACGACGTCGGACCTGAACTTTAAAGCGCAAATCATCAGCCTGGTCACGCAAGTAGTCGGCGCGTACTTCGCGCTGGTCGCCGACTACGCCGACTTGAACGCGAAAACGTCCGCCCAAAACGCCGCCCAGAAACTGTACGCCGACACGGCAAAACAGGTCCGCATCGGCACAGTCACCAAACTCGAACTCACGACCGCCGAAAGCCAGGAGGCCACCACCAGCCAGGCCGTGATCGATTCGCGCGCGGCACTCGACCAGCAGGAAATCGCGCTCAAGAACATTATGAGCCGCAACGGTGCCGCCGACCCCGTGCTCGGAAGTGCGCAGATTATTCCGCTCGACTCCATGCAACCGCCGCCCGCCACCGCCAACCTCCCGCCGGTAAAGCAACTCGTACAGCAGGCGCTCGACAACCGGCCCGACCTCAAGCTGGCGCAAATGAACGTGAGCGAAGCCGAGATTTCGGCCCAGGGGACGCGCAACGGCCTGCTGCCGAATATGCAGGTGTTTGCCACGGCGCGCAACGCCGGCTTGGCCGGTACCCCGCACGTCGTAGGCAACGGCCAGTTCAGCGAAACTCCCGATCGCTACTTCGTCGGCGGCATCGGCACGGGACTCGGCCAGGTTTTTCGCCGCAATTTCCCGACGCAGATGGCGGGCGTCTTCTTTCAAGCGTCCATCGGAAACAATCTCGCGCAGGCCGACTTCGGTATAGACCAGTTGCAACTCCGGCAAACCGAGCTAACCACGCGCAAAACCTTCAACGAGGTTGAGGTGGAGGTCCTCAACTACATGGTCGCACTGCGCCAGGCCAAAGCGCGCTACGCCGCCGCCGTGCAGACTCGTATTCTCAACGAAAAGTTGTTTACCGGAGAAGAGGAGAAGCTGTCGATCGGATCGTCGGTGCCCTACAACGTCGTCCTGCAGCAGCGCGATCTGATGGCGGCGCAAGCGGCCGAAACCTCCGCGTTGTCAACCTACACCAACGCACGCATCGCGCTCGATCAAGCGGTGGGTACGACGCTCGCTACCTGGCACGTGTCGATCGTCGAGGCACAGACCGGCAAAGTGGCGCGCACGTCGTCGCTGCCGGTAGTGCTTCCGAAAGCGCCGTAGGCTACGATGCTTCGAGCGCGCGTGCTTTGCGGATGTCTTTATACGCCGCGAGCACGTCCTCGAAATTGCGGTTCCAATCCGCGCGTGCAAACGCCAGTGTGCGATTGAGCCGGCCCATCTCCAGCCGCACTTCCGCCGGCAGCGTGGCCGCCCGTACCAGTGCCCGAGCAAACGCCGTCGCATCTTCCGCCGGCGCCAGCCAGCCGTTCACATCTTCGACGATCCACTCCCGGCTGGCCACATCGTCGGTTGCCAACACCGGCAGGCCGGAAGCGAGGGCCTCTAGCAAAGGCGCAAATTGTCCGCCGTCGAGGGCGCAACTCAGGTAAAGATCGGCTTGCGCAAACAGCGCCGGCAGTTCCGCTTCACCCGCGCGGCCCGGAAACTCTACGGCCCGGCTAAGCCCGCTCACTTCGCAGTAATCGCGCACCATGGGCGCGAGTGGGCCCGTGCCCGCCAGTATGAGCCGCAGTTTCGGAAACACCTCCCGCGCTAGACGGAAGGCTTTGAGCAACGTTTCGATCCCGTGCCCCGGATGCCACGATCGCGTCGCGACGATCGTGAACCCGTCATGCGCGCCCTGGACGCGCGCCGGCCAACCCTCGATGTCATCTACATCGAGGCCGCGCGGCAGATGCGCGATCACTTTGCCGCGCAGGTCCGTGAGGTTCGCGGCGGCATCCTCGGTCTGCTGGGAATCGCAAATGAGTAGGTCCGCCGCGTCCAGTGCCTTGCGCGCGCGCGATCGCGTGGCGGCCTGGTCGTCTAGGCCGGCGGCGAAATCCGTTTCGGTCGCTGTCACAGCCAGCGGCTTCACGCCCGCGCACGCGGCTATCCATCCGCATGTGCACAGGGATCCCGCCTGCACCAGATCCGCGCGGGTCTCCACCGCAAAGCGAGCCAAGTCGCCGGCAGCGGGTTCGTCGAGATAATCCAGTAGCTGCACACGTTCCGGTATCGGGCTCGGCTCGTGAACCGCCGTGCAGTCCAACATCAGGTACGAGACCTCGTGCCCCGCCGCGGCCAGTCTCGCCAGAAATCGGCGGTCGTACCGCGTATATCCGTCGCTAAAATACAGCACCCGCATGGTTCGATGCGCCGGGCGGACACGTTCGCCCGTACCGGCAAATAGGAAGTGAAGAAATCGGCGGGAAACTCTCAGTTCGCGTCAGTCACTTCGATCGCGAATACAGACGCGTAATTCTTCACCGGCACAAACGAGAGGATCAGCTTGCCCTGCGCATTCGGGTGCAGCCCATTATAATGTTCCACCAGAGCGCGATTGGCGCCAGCCTGTTTATAAATGTCTAGCGACCGCGCCAGCGCGATGCCGTTGCAGTAAATATCGAACAAACGCGTGCCCGCTCCGCCGCCGCCCTGATTCTCCATGCCCCAGTAAGTCTCGGCGAGCTGCAAGGTCACGTTGTAGGTCCCATCCGCAACGGGGATGGCGTAGCTGAAATTGCCGTACCGCTCTTTTCGGAAAAGGTTGGGATCGTGCGTGTTCGTGACCGCGGCAGCATGATTGGCGATCTGCCCGCCCGTCCAATAGTTGTCCGGCATCCAGACATTCCCTTGCGCGTCCGTGTAGGACTCGTCCTGCGTCGTGATGCGAATCGGAGCGATATGATCCTTCGAAGCGGGGATCACTTCGATCGAGCTGATGATGGCCTGCTCGCGTTCCGGCATGAACGCCAGGTGCAGCTTCCCGTCCGCGGCCGGCTCGATGTTTGTGAACACGCGCACGTCGGCGATATCGGGGCCCTGCGCGTCGGAAATGATGTCGAATTTCCGCAAAATCGGAACACCATTGACCATTACGTTGAAAACGCGGCTGTTTTCGCCGCCGCCCGTATTGGTTCCGGGCCCATACGTCGGCTCCGTGAAGTGCAGCCGCAATTCGTATGTCCCGCTTTGCAGCGGAATGTCGTAGCTGAAGGAGCCCATTCGGCCCGCGTCGTACAACGCGGTGTCCCAGGTTCGCGCGAGGTAATGATGCGGACGCGAGTACGGGCTGCCGCCGTAATAATAACGGTCCGCCGCCCAGGTCTGGCCCAAACGGTCGATGTGCGGCTGCGTTTGCCCGCATAGGATGCGGACAGATCGTCCGCCCGCGGCTGCCGCAACGGGCGTAGCCGCACGGGTACGTTGCCCACCTGCGGGAGCCGCGTTCGCTGGCGAAACCGGTGCTGTTGCACGTGGGGGCGCGGCGGTCGCAGGCGCGCCGCGGCCGCCGTGCGTGAAGCGCAGCGACATCAGCGTGAGCACCAGCGCGACGGCGCAGCCGAGCAGCGCCCAAACCACGATCTTCCGGCGAGGTGTGCGCGCCGCCACCGCCGGTTTCGGCACCGCTGGCGCAATTTCCATCGCCATGTCGGGATTGTCCACCGCCGCTACCGGTGTGGCCGATTCTTCGGCAAAAACGAACGCCGGCACGTACGATCCCGCCGCAATTACGATACGGATTTTGTTGCCGGCACCGCTGTTTTCGTAATAATCGCGAAGTTTCTTCCGCAGCCGGTGCACTTCGACCCGTGCGATGGCGTCCTCGGCGGGATCGAAGGTCTCCGGCCGTCCGAGCACTTCTACCGCAATGTTGTATTCCTTAACGCGGTCGCTCTCGCCTGCGAAATACTTACTGCAGAGATACGTCAGCAGGTGCGACATGCGTGGCGAGCGCACAAACGCACTCGAGGCCAGCACCGCAGCCATCTCCGCGCGGGCTTCCGCCTCCGTTGGAAGGAGGCCATTGTGCTGCAACATCAAGGTTGCGATTATATCAATCCTGGCGTTTCATGTACAACGTAACGCTTGTACGTTACTGATTTTTATCCCCGTGAGGATCGATAACGGCTTGTAACGATGAGAGCGTCGCGCCACCTAAGCAGGCGCCGCCGATCTAAACGTAAACCGTCTGCAGCAACGCGCGAATGTACCCGAACGCGAACGCAAACGCCTGCCGCCCGCCAGCGTCTCCCTCGATGCGTGGCACGTGATCGGGCATCAGCATCCCGTCGTAGCCGACCTCTTTATACGTGCGAATCGCCGTCGGCAGGTCCACCGCGCCATCGTCGGGAAACGTCTCGCGGAAATTCAAGAAGCCACCCTGGATGTTCCGGAAGTGGACGTTGAAGATCTTCTTGCGCGTGCCAAAGTACCGAATCACATCGTGGATCTCCCGATTCGGATCGCGCAGCATCTCCGATACCGTTCCCTGGCAGAAGTTCAACCCGTGGTACGGACTCGGCACCAGATCGATGAATTTCTTCAACCCCTGCACGCTGCCCAGCACCCGATCGACGCCCCGGAATCCTCGTTCGTGTGGCATGCCCGGATCGTGCGGATGGCACGCGATCTTCACTTTGTACTCCTCCGCCACCGGCACCACGCGCTTCAGAAAATACGTGATCCGTTCCCAGAACAGGTCATCGCTCACCGGCCCCGCTTCCGTCAACTCCGGGTCCTGCGGCGTGCGATCGTACACGAACGTGCTGTAGCGCGCGCCGCCGCGTCCTGTCGTCGTCCCCGTACGCACCACGCCGAGAATCGACATGTTGTACTTCGCCATCGGTATGCCCGCGCGCGCGCAGTTACGGATCATCTGACAGACGTTATCGATCTCGCGGTCCCGCTCCGGACTGCGCCCCAACATGATGTCGGGATTCTCGGCCTTGGTGATGTAGCTCGAACTCAGCGGCAGCGGAACCGCGGCCAGTGTGATCCCATGCGCTTCCACGCGCTCACGCAGACGCTGCAGTCCGTCTACCGACCACGCTTCATCGAAGCGCGCCGATGGCTCTCCGCTGCAAATATGATGTACACCCAGCGCGGCGAAAATTCGCAGATGATCCTCATCGTGCACATGCTGGTTACCCAGCTTCATGCGCCCGGGCGTCGCGTCCATGCGCTGGAACCGCGTGGGTTCCTGCGGCGCGCCGGGCACGTCCTTCACCGCAACCGTGTCCGCCTCCGCCTTGCGCTCGCCCGCCGCAACCGCCGCCGCGACCGACATCCCCAGCAGATCTCTTCTCCTCACAAGCACCTCCTCGATGCCAATTCCATATAGTAAGGGAATGCGGGACACATCCGAGCGGATTGTGTTCGACACCGACTCCGGCTTCTTTAACGACGATGGCGCCGCGCTCGCCATGCTCGTCAACAGCGGCCGCGCGCGCAGCATAGAAGCCATCACGATCACTCCCGGAAACACCTGGCCGCTGCAAGGCGCCGCATACATGCTTGCGCTGCTCGAAATCCTGCACGCCACCGAAATCCCTGTAAGCATCGGGGCAGGGAAGCCGCTAGTCCACAGTGCCGCGATGGCGAGCGCCGCCGCTTCGACCTGGGGACCGCAGCAGTACACCGGCGCGTTCGCCGTTGAGCCGCCCGCGTCGAAGCGCGAGCTGCAAAAACCTTTTTACGGTTTCAGCGCTCTCGAACCTGCCTCGCGCAACGCCGTCGATATGCTCACCGCCGCAGTCGACCGCCATCCCGGCCAGGTGACGGTACTCGCGCTCGGACCTATGACGAACGTTGCGCTCGCGTTAACGCTGCGCCCGGACATAGCGCCCCACATCGCGCGTCTCGTGTTTATGGGGGGCGCCGTCCACGTCCGCGGCAACACCACGCCCGCCGCGGAGTTCAATTTCTGGTTCGATCCCGAAGCCGCCCGCATTGTGCTGCGGTCCGCGATTCCGGCGAAGGTCATGGTCGGACTCGACCTCTGCAATCACGCACCCCTCACGCGCCGGCTGTTCGAAGAAATCGCCGGCGTGAAAACTCCACTCACCGCGCTGTACGAGCATCACTTTGCCCGCCATACGAATACGTTCCTATGGGACGAGCTTGCCGCCGCTTATCTCATCGATCCGTCATTCGTAACCGAAGACGAAACGATGTATCTGGACGTCGACACGTGCTTCGGTCCCACCTACGGCAAAGTCACTCCGCTCGAACGGCATCACGCACCCGACGCAACACCGGTGAACGTGCTACTCGACCTCGACACCGATCGTGCCTACTCACTCTACAAGCGCCTGCTCACTGCCGCGCCGGCGCCGCGGGATTCTCAATAAA
>JAICMB010000782.1 GCA_025929455.1 Bryobacteraceae bacterium
CCATCGACATCGCGCGCGAAGTTTGCCGCAACGCAGCCGCGACCATCGCCATCGGCTCCTGCGCCTGAGATGGCGGATTGCCCAGCGCGGGGATCAATCCTACTGGCGCGGTCGGCGTGCATGAAGCGGTTCCGGGCATCACGCTGGTGAATCTGCCCGGCTGCCCGCACAATGCAGCGAACACCGCTGCGGTGCTCGTCCATTACCTGACATTCGGTGCATTGCCTGCGCTGGACGGCCAGAACCGCCCGCTGTTTGCTTACGGACAGCTGATCCACGACCAGTGCGAGCGCCGCGCCCACTACGATGCCGGCCGCTTCGTGCAGGCATGGGGCGATGACGGACATCGGCAGGGCCATTGCCTGTTCAAGATGGGCTGCAAGGGTCCCGAGACGAACTATAACTGCCCAACCGTACGCTGGAACAACTCGACCAGCTGGCCCGTCAAAGCCGGACACGGCTGCATCGGCTGCGCCTCGGCGCGGTTCTGGGACACGAAGTCGCCGTTCTATGAGAGGCTGCCGCATCCGGCCGGCTTCGGCGTGGATGTAACGGCGGGCGAGATTGGCTGGACGGTGGTTGCCGGTGTCGCCGCGGCGACGGCAGCCCACGGCGTGGGACACGTGGTACGCGATCACTTCCACCCGAAGAACGGGCACAGCGCGCCGCCTCCTGAACCAGAGACCCCGGCCACGACGAATCAGTCTACGGAGGTGAAGTAATGGCCCGCGTCGTTATTGATCCGGTTACACGCATTGAGGGCCACCTCCGCATTGAGACCGAGGTGAACGGAGGCCGCGTCACCGACGCGTGGAGCTCCGGCACCATGTTCCGCGGGATCGAGCTGATCCTCCGCGGGCGCGATCCGCGCGAGGCGTGGATCTGGGCACAGCGTATCTGCGGCGTTTGCACCACCGTGCATGCGCTCGCTTCGGTGCGCGCCGTCGAGAACGCTCTGGGCATCGAGGTTCCCGCCAACGCGCAAATCGTTCGCAACATCATCGCGGGGTCGCAGAACGTTCAGGACCACGTGGTGCACTTCTATCACCTTCATGCGCTCGACTGGGTCGATGTGACCTTAGCCTTGAAGGCCGATCCGGCGAAGACTTCGCAGCTTGCGCAGTCGATCTCCAATTGGCCGAAGTCGAGCACGACCTACTTTAAGGGTGTCCAGGACCGCGTCAAGGCGTTGGTCGCCAGCCGGCAGTTGAGCCTCTTTAGCAGCGGTGACTGGGGACACCCTGCTTACCAACTGCCGCCGGAAGCGAACCTGCTTGCTGTCGCGCATTACATCGAAGCGCTTGATATGCAGCGGGACTTTATTCGCATCCACGCGGTCCTGGGCGGTAAAAATCCTCACCTGCAGACGTTTCTTGTAGGTGGGATGTCAACCGCCATCGATGGCAACGAGCCGGAGGCAGTCATCAATCCGGAGCGCATCACGCTCTTCAATGAGCTTGCGGCTCGCGCCAAAGAATTCGTGCAGCAGGTCTATATCCCCGACGTTCTGGCCATCGCCGGCTTCTACAAGGAGTGGTTCGGCTACGGCGAAGGTCTCGGCAACTTCATGGCCTACGGCGATCTGCCGGCGGGCAGCATCAACGATCCGGCGGGCTTCTTCTTCCCGCGCGGCGTGATCCTCAACCGGGATCTCGCGACCGTGCATCCGCTCGACCCGGCCAAAATCTCCGAGTACGTTACGCACTCCTGGTATGAGTACTCCAGCGGCGACGCCGCGAGCCGCAAGCCGGCCGAAGGCGAGACGAATCCGAAGTACTCCGGACCGAAGCCGCCATACGAATTCCTCAACACCGACGCGAAGTACTCCTGGCTGAAGGCGCCGCGGTACGACGACAAGCCGATGGAAGTCGGTC
>JAICMB010000708.1 GCA_025929455.1 Bryobacteraceae bacterium
CGGCTGGCCGGGCGTCGGCGGATCGAAGCGGATGTTCAACACATTCCTGCCTTCCAAATCCTCTCCTTGAGCCTGAAGTACCACGGGACGCGCGACCAGGAGCAGGATAAGACACGGCAGGTAGGCGAGCAGCGGTCGCACCGAAATCATTTTAACGTAAGGCCTTTTTGCAGCAACTTTGTTACCATCGGCGGTGAATGGATGAGAAGCAGCGGGAACGCTACTCCCGCCAGATTCTGTTTCCGGGGATCGGCGAGCCGGGGCAGGAGCGCCTGCTGGCGGCGCACGCAGCGATTGTGGGATGCGGCGCGCTCGGCAGTTTCCATGCGGGGGCGTTGGCGCGCGCGGGCGTGGGCCGGCTGACCATCGTCGATCGCGATTACGTCGAGCCCGGCAACCTGCATCGCCAGTTTCTGTTTGAAGAAGAAGATGCCGAGCAGGCGCTACCGAAAGCAGCCGCGGCCGCGCGCCGGATCGCGCGCATCAACTCCTCCGTGCAGGTGACGGCCGCGGTGGCTGATCTTACGCCCTCGAACGTGGAAGAATTGCTCGGGGGCGCATCCATCATTCTGGACGGCACGGACAATTTTGAAACGCGCTACCTCATCAACGATTTCGCGGTGAGCCGCGGCGTTCCGTGGATCTATGGCGCCGCCGTGGCCGCTTATGGCCTGACCATGCCGGTGATCCCCGGGCGCACAGCGTGTCTCCGCTGCGTCTATCCGGAACCTCCGGCCGGCGCGCAGCCCACGTGCGAAACCGCGGGTGTGCTGAGTGCGATCGTTTCTGCCGTGGCCTCCCTGCAGGTGGGTGACGCGCTCCGGATCCTCTCCACGGGCGATGTGCACGCCCGTATCACCACCATCGACGTGTGGAGTGGAACTGCGCGGCAAGTCGAAGGCCCCGAGCGCGATCCCCAATGCCCCTGCTGCGCCAGGCGCGAATTCCCGAGCCTGATCGAGCGCCAGCGGCCCCCAGTGACGTTGTGCGGACGTAATGCCGTACAGGTGCAAGGCCGCGGGCGCGTCGACCTAGCGGCGCTTGGCGCGCGGCTCGCGGCCGTAGGTCGTGCCCGCGTCAACGAGTACGCGGTGCGATTCGCCGTCGATGAGTATGAGTTGACGGTGTTCGCGGACGGGCGCGCGATCGTGAAGGGAACCAGCGAAACGGGCGTGGCGCGCAGCTTGTATTCGCGCTACGTGGGATAGGAGTGTTCAGCGTGACCCTGGCCCGTGCCGGGCATAGGGTTTTTGCGGCGATGCGCGATCCGGGGCGAAGCAGCGCCGAAATCGCCGCCCAGGCGAGACCCTGCCCCCCAGCGTGACGCAGTTCGATGTCGACGCGACTATGCGGTCCGCGCGGCGTTCACCGCAATCGGTCCGGTGGCCAAACCCAACTCGACGGGCCGCGCAAGACGGTACACTAGAGAGTTTGGGCAAAATGGCAAACGTAATCATACTCGGCTCCCAGTGGGGCGATGAGGGTAAAGGCAAGATTGTCGATCTGTTTGCGGATCGCTTCGATATTGTGGCCCGCTATCAGGGCGGCCATAATGCAGGGCACACGGTTTTTATCGGCGAGAAGAAGTATGTTCTCAAGCTGATACCGAGCGGGATTCTGCGCCCGGGGAAAAAGGCCGTGATCGGCAACGGCCTCGTGCTGGATCCGGCGGCGCTGTTGAGTGAAATCGAAGCGCTGGAAGCTGCGGGCGTCGCTGTAGCGGGCAACCTCTTCATCAGCAATCGCGCGCACGTACTGTTTCCCGCGCACCGCATGATGGAGAAGATGTCGGAGGGACGCGAAGGACGCGTTTCCATCGGCACGACCTCGCGCGGTATCGGCCCGTGCTACGAAGACAAGACCGCGCGCCGTGGCATCCGCGTCGCCGACCTGCTGGACACCGAATTCTTCCGCGCGCAATACGATTGCGTGATGGAGGAAAAGGTCGCAATCGCCCGAACCTTCGGCATTGATAGCGGGCTCGATCTCGCCGGGATTCGCGACGAATACGAGCGGTTCGCGGACCGCATCCGCCCGATGGTGTGCGACACGGCTGCGCTCCTCAACGGCGCCATCCGCGAGGGCAAAAGCATCCTGTTCGAGGGCGCGCAAGGCACGATGCTGGATATCGATCACGGCACCTACCCCTTCGTGACATCGAGCAGCGCGAGCGCCGGCGGAGCGTGCACGGGCACCGGCGTGCCGCCGACCCGAATCGATGGTGTGCTCGGAGTATCGAAGGCGTACATCACGCGCGTCGGCGGCGGTCCGTTTC
>JAICMB010000694.1 GCA_025929455.1 Bryobacteraceae bacterium
GGATTAAACGGCGATTTCGTCTGTGAACAATGTCACCGTTCGCGAATCGCAGATTACGCGCTTGAAGGACGCGTCCCTCGACGTCCTTATTATTGGCGGAGGGATTAATGGCGCGGGCGTGCTGCGCGATCTGGCGCTGCGCGCGGAACAGACCAACGCGCTGCTGCGGTTGGGTCTCGTAGAACAACACCACTTCGCTTCGGGCACCAGCGGCAAGAACTCGCAGTTGCTGCACGGCGGACTGCGCTATCTGAAGTATTTCGATTTTGGGCTGGTGAAGCAGGCGCTGCGCGAGCGGGCGGTGCTGTTGCGCATGGCTCCGCACCTGGTGCGGCCGCTGCCGTTTCTGCTGCCGTATTACGGGCGCGCGGCGGGCCTGGTGTACAACTTCGGGCTGGTCCTTTACGATGCGTTCGCCGGACGCGACAACATCGGCCATCACCAGCGATTATCTAAGGCTGCGGTGTCGCAACTGGAACCGGAGTTGCGGCGGGCGGGTTTGACGGGCGGCGCGATCTATTATGACTGCCTGGTGCATTCGGCGCGGATGGTGCTCGAGAACGTGCTGGATGCTGTGTCGCGCGGCGCGGCGGCGCTGAATTACGCGACGGCGGAAAGGATCGAGCGCGAGGGTCCGCTGTGGCGGGTAGACGTGCGCGACGGAATCGGCGGCGATACGTTCGCGGTAACGGCGCGCAAGATCGTGGATGCAACCGGCGCGTGGAGCGGAGTGTCACCGGCGGCGACGGTGCGCGAGGGCAACGGCACGGTGCACCTGCGTCTGGTGCGCGGATCGCATTTGATCGTGCCGCGGCTGAACCATCGCGAGAACGCGGTGGCGTACTTCGAGACCTCCGGGCGGATCGTGTTTTTCATTCCGTGGGGCGAGGAGGGCGACCGCACGCTGATCGGCACGACGGAGGCGGAACATGTCGCGGGGCCGGACGATGTGGCGGCGTCGCGCGAGGAGATCGAATATCTGCTCGGCATCACGAACAACCTGTTTGGACGGCGGCCGGAGATCATATCCACGTATAGTTCGCTGCGACCGCTGCTGCCTGAGGCAACCAAATCGGCGAGCGCGGTGAGCCGCGGGCATCGTATCTGGGAGGACGACGCAGGAATCGTGCACATCGCCGGGGGGAAGTTTACGACGTTCCGGCTGATGAGCGAGGAGGCGGCCGATCTGGTGTGCGGGGCGACGTGGCCGGAGCTGGCGCAGATACACGCGACCGCGACGACGCCACTGCGGCCGCCCGAAGCCGCGCTTGAAGACGGTTTTATCGAGCACTTATCCGACTACTTGCAGGTCTCGACCTATCACGGATACACCGGGCGGTGGACGCTCGAGACGTTGGAGCAGGAGGCGGCGCGGCTGGGAGGGCGGCTGGGCTGGACACCGGAGCGCATGGCGGCGGAGGCGGCCTCCATGGCCGCGCAGCGCGCTTGTAAATGAGTTGCAAAACGTTTGCGGAAGGGGCTGTTTTCGGCCTTTTTCTTCCTATACTGTTGGTCGGGCAGGCATGGCAACGTTCGATGCATGCGGAGAAAGCTTCGCGCTCGCGCAGCAGAGCGAGGGCCGAAGCGCATGGGCGGAAGGGCTGGAACGGGCCGCCGCGGGGGCGCTGCTGTGCGCCGCCACGCCGGTGATTGCGGCAGCGGCGGCGGCGGTGTACACGATGTCGCGGCGCGCGCCGTTCATCGCTCATTTGCGGGTGGGGCAAGGCGGGCGGCCGCTGTGGGTTCTGAAGCTGCGCACCATGTGGGACGGCGAGTGCGGCGAGCGCACGCCGGGAGCGCTGGTGGAGCGCGTCAAGGCCGCACCCGCTGACGGTGAAAAACAGCCGGGCGATCCGCGCGTGGCAGGCCGGTTCGCGGCGTTCTGCCGCAAGCATTCGCTCGATGAATTACCCCAATTGTGGAACGTGCTGCGGGGCGAGATGTCGCTAGTGGGCCCGCGCCCGCTGACGCGCGATGAGTTGTCGCGGTATTACGGGGCGAACGCGGCGGCGGTGCTCGCGGTGAAGCCAGGCATGACCGGCATCTGGCAGACGCACGGGAGAAGCGCGGTGGGCTGGAGCGAGCGCGTGCTGCTGGACGTTACGGCAGCACGGGACCGCTCGTGGAAGACGTATGCGCTAACGCTGCTGAAGACGATTCCGGCGGTGATTGGCGGCGAGGGGGCGTGGTGAGGAGCGGCAGCGGCAGGGCAGGGCTGCTGGTTTGCGGAGCGGTTCCGGGTAAGAAATGCTGGGCAGCGCAGGCGGCGAACGAGGCCGATCTGGAGTGGCCGTCAACCCCGGCATGGGCATTGTGCGGCGGCGGACGAGGCGGGTTGGCAACCCGCCGCAGGCTGAAAGCCTGCCCCGCATTGCTTTCACTAATTGCC
>JAICMB010000796.1 GCA_025929455.1 Bryobacteraceae bacterium
CGCCGAGCCGGGCGATCTGATTATCACGATGGGGGCCGGGAACGTTTCGCAGGCAGGCGACAAGATTCTGGCGAAGCTTAAGGAGGCGGCGGATGGCACGGCGGCCTGAAGCGAGCGACAATACGGCGCGTTCGCAAGGACGCCGCGAAGCCGCGCGACCGTCTCTGTTCGAGAGAATCGTGTGGGGGCGGGTGATCCTTTGGGGAGCCCTCGGCATGACCGTGCTCGCCGGAACGCTGTTTGCCTGGCATCGCACGGAAGAATTTTTTATTAGCGATAACCGGTTTCAGCTTTTGGAACCGGTCGAGTTCGACGGGCAAAGCCCGAGCTTGAAAGTGGAGGGGCTTCACTATGCGTCGCCTTCCCAAATCCGTCACGTCTTCGCCCCGGATTTTGGCCGCAGTCTCTATCTCGTTCCCGCCCGTCAGCGCCGGCAGGAACTTCTTGCGATTGATTGGGTGGAGAAAGCGAGCGTATCGAAGATCTGGCCGGACACGGTGATGGTACGGATTGAGGAGCGCCGCCCGGTGGCATTTGTTCACTTGCCCCCCAACCGCAAAACCGGGCTTTCTGAGTTCGCGTTGATTGATAAAGACGGTTTCATTTTGCGGCCAAAAATGGCTGCCCGGTTCACGCTACCGGTGGTCGGCGGAATCCGCGAATCGGAAGACCGGGACGACCGGCGCGCGCGCGTGCAGCGCGTGCTTTCGATGCTCGACGCTCTCGGCCGCCAGGCGGACCACATTTCCGAGGTGGACGCGGCCGATCCGAACAATCTTGTGGTTGCGGAGCACATTGATAATCGCGTGCTGAGCCTCATGATGGGCGACGAAAACTATTCTTCGCGCATGTCGAATTTCCTGAATAACTACAACGAAATCAGGACGAAGCGCCCCGATGCGACGAACTTCGACTTGCGCGTCGACAACTTGATCACAGTAGTAGGAGCTTCCAAAAATGTCAAATAAGATCCGGCTTGCCGTAGGGCTCGATCTCGGCAGTACAAACACGCGCATGGTAATTTGCGTTCTTGAGAATGACGGAATCCGTTTTCTCGGGCACGGCGAAGCGCCATCTACCGGCTGGAGTCGCGGCCGTCTCAATGACCAGGAGGCGCTCACCGAGAGCATCCGGTTTGCGACGCAGGAAGCGGAACGGCGCGCCCAGGTTTCCCCGGAGGCGGTGGTTCTCGGCATCGGAGGCCCGAACGTATCGGGCATCAACAGCCGTGGACTCTATGAATTCGGCCGCAAACGGCAGATCGAAATCGATGACTTGCGGTATGCGGTTGAACTCGGCGCCAAAGTACGCCTGGAGGACGACCGGCTCGTATTACAAGTCTGCCCGCAAGACTTTACGCTGGACGGCCGCGCCGGATACCGGAATCCGCGCGGAATCGCGTGCGCCCGCCTGGAGGCGAACGTACACGTAGTCACGGCGTCGGCGCAAGAACACCAGGCGCTGCTGGCTGCTGTCCATGAGGCGCACCTGGCGGCGGAGGAATCTGTTTTTGAGGCCGTCGCCGGAGCATATGCGTCCGTGCTGCCCGAGGATCGCGCGCGCGGCGTCTGCGTTGTGGACATCGGAGCACAATCCACCCACATCGCCATCTATGAAGGCGATGCGCTGATGCTCGCGGCGACGCTGCCGATTGCGGGCGACCACTTTACGCGGGACATCTCCTACATTCTCAAAGCCAATTATGACGACGCTGAACACCTGAAGCGCGAGTACGGGTGGGCGTTAAGCGGACTCAC
>JAICMB010000084.1 GCA_025929455.1 Bryobacteraceae bacterium
CGGCTACGCGTATGAATACGGCGGCGACACGATCGATCGGATGACGATCGACGAGCGCATGACGATCTGCAACATGTCGATTGAAGGCGGCGCGCGCGCGGGCATGGTGGCGCCGGACGATATCACGTATCAGTACGTGCACGGGCGCACCTATGCCCCGAAAGGCGAAGCGTGGGAGCGCGCGCTCGAATACTGGAAGACGCTGCCGACCGATGAAGGCGCGGCGTTCGATAAAGAGATCAAGCTGGACGCGCCGTCGCTCGAGCCGATGATTACGTTCGGAACGAATCCGGGCATGGGCATTCCGATCACCGCAGCGGTGCCCGATCCGGCGAACGTTTCCGATCCGCTGGAACGCGATTCACTCGCGAAGGCTCTGAAGTACATGGACCTGGAGCCGGGGAAGCCGCTGCTTGGGCGCAAGGTGAACGTGGTCTTCATCGGAAGCTGCACCAACTCGCGTATCAGCGACCTGCGCAGCGCGGCAGCGGTTTTGAAAGGCCGCAAGATAAACCCGAACGTGCGCGTGATGGTGGTGCCGGGTTCGCAGCAGGTGAAGCAGCAGGCGCAGGCCGAGGGGCTCGATCGCATTTTCCAGGATGCCGGGGCGGATTGGCGCGAAGCGGGCTGCTCCATGTGCATCGCAATGAACGGCGATCAGTTGCAGCCCGGCGAGTACAGCGTTTCGACCAGCAACCGCAATTTCGAAGGGCGGCAAGGCAAGGGCGGGCGCACGTTCCTGGCGAGCCCGCTCACTGCCGCGGCGTCGGCGGTTACCGGCGTGGTGACGGACGTCCGCACGCTGCTGCAGTAAGAGGATTCGACTCATGAGCACACGCGAAAAATTCACTCCATTCGAGAGCCGGTTCGTATCGCTGCCGGTGGACAACATCGATACGGACCAGATCATCCCGGCGCGGTTCTTGAAGACGATTTCGAAGGCGGGCCTCGACAAGCAGTTGTTCAACGACTGGCGTTACGAGGCGGATGTCACGCCTAAGCAGGACTTCATTTTGAACAAGCCGGAGTTGCAGGGGCGGCAAATTTTGCTGGCCGGCGACAACTTCGGATGCGGCAGTTCGCGCGAGCATGCGCCGTGGGCGCTGACGCAGTACGGCTTCCGAGCGGTGATCAGCACGTCCTTCGCGGATATTTTCAAGAACAACGCGCTGAAGAACGGACTGCTGCCGGTCGTGGTACCGCACGATGTGCATGCGTGGTTGTTCGCGCATCCGGACGCGGTGGTAGCAGTCGATTTGGCCTCGCAAACGTTGACGCTGCCCGACGGGCGCGCAGTGGAATTTCCGGTGGATGAGTTTGCGAAGACGTGCCTGCTCGAAGGCGTGGACGAACTGGGGTACTTGCTGCAGCGGCAACCGGCGATTGCGGCGTTTGAGGCAGGGCGGCGTATCAGCATCAACACGACGAGTGCATAAACCGGGCGATTAGCGCGGCCGCGCATGAAGGTTGCGTAACGGGTTTGGTGGACGGCATGGGATTCGAACCCACGACCCCAGCGTTGCGAACGCTGTGCTCTCCCAGCTGAGCTAGCCGCCCACTCCGGTGGGACTCATTCATTTTACCCCGGCGCGCCGCGCTTACTCAAACTCGATAATGCCGGGCGGCTGATCCGGGCCGACGCGGCCCGACGCGATCTGCGCCCGGTAGTAATTCTCGCCGCGAACCGGCGATCCCGCCATGCGGCGCAGCATCGCGAGCTGCCCGATATGCGTCAGCGCGTCGGCGAAAGGGCCTTGAAACAGGCGCTCCGGCGAGTCTAGGGCTCTGCCTTCCGCGAGCGCGGCGTCGACGGCTTGCAGCGCTGAAAAGAAGCGGGCGGTATCTTCTTTCCAGCCCGCCGGCGACGTCGATTGCCACTTCTCTTTGCCGTTGATGAACGCCATCGCCCAGTCGAAAAGATCGCAGATGTGAGCGAGAATTTCGCCCGGTGTTCGCGTGCCCTGTGCTGAGTGAAAGCGGTCGAAGCCGGCGGGCGCGCCGCGCAGGACCTTCGCGCCGCGATAGGCAATGGTCGCTACGATGTGTCGCAGCATCGCGCTATTTTGTGCCGCGGGAGCCATAAATCGTCGTTAGTGTACCAGCCCTGGCGCGTGGGACAGCGGTATGTTACGGTGCTGCGTATCGCGGAGGTTTATGGCGATGGGTTACGAGGCGACGTGCCGCGCATTGTGGAATGGGATGGAGTCGAGCGGATTGGCGCAGCTTGAAACGGATTACGTACTGTTCCGCGGCGATTTTCGAGTAAAACTGCGCTTCAGCGAGATTCAATCGGCCGCCGCCGAGGACTCCGCGCTGGTGCTGCGCGCGGCGGAGGGCGTCCTCTCGCTCGAGTTGAAAGCCGCCGCCGCAAAGTGGGCGGAGCGCATTCTGCGGCCAAAGAGCCTGGGACAGAAACTCGGGCTAAAACCGGGAATGCGCGTCTTTATTGTGAATGTGAACGACCCCGCATTTGAAGGACAAGTGGCGGCCGGCGGGTGCAAGCCCGCTAAGAACGCGCAGGGCGCGGACCTGATTTTTCTTGGAGCTGAGAACGCACGCGATCTCGACCGCATGCATTGCGTAGCACGCGACCTCGCGCCTACCGCAGCCCTCTGGATGGTCTACCCCAAGGGGCGCCGGGAAATTCGTGAAGGAGACGTGCTCGGGGAGGGCCGCGCCGCCGGACTCAAGGACGTCAAGGTCGCCGCGTTTTCCGGTACGCACACCGCCCTTAAATTTGTGCTTCCAGTGCCGGCCCGCTCACCGCAGCGGTAGTGGTTCGCACGCGTACGGTTACAGCGAGTTACGCGAAACCTTCGCCCTCTTGACGGGCATCCATGGGGCGGAGATTCCTGTGCCCGATTTCAACTCCTGGCCCGTTGTGAAACAGATCGCAACCGGCGATGTCACCGGCCTCAATGGCGCCGCGTACTCGCCGCGCACCGAACAGCTTCAGGCTCGCACCAAAAACGCGGACAAGGTCGCTGCCTCGGTTTGCCCGTACTGCGGCGTAGGATGCGGTCAGCTCATCTACGTCAAGGACAACAAGATCATTAACATCGAAGGTGATCCGCGCTCGCCCATTTCGGAAGGCTGCTTGTGCCCGAAGGGCGCTGCGACCTTCCAGCTTGTGACGGGCACTTATCGCCAGAACTACTGCCTCTATCGCAAGCCGTACGGCACGACTTGGGAGCGTATCCCGTACGACGTCGCATTGGACATGGTCGCCGAACGCGTCAAGAAAACCCGCGAGGAAACCTGGGAGCACAAATCCAAGCAGAAGAATCTCGAGGTCAACCGCACGCTCGGCATCGCGCACCTTGGCGGGGCCACACTCGACAATGAAGAGAACTACGTCATGAAGAAGCTCTACACTGCGCTCGGTGTAGTGCAGGTAGAGAACCAGGCCCGAATATGACACTCCGCCACGGTCCCCAGTTTGGGGATCTCCTTCGGTAGGGGCGGGGCCACCACGTTCCAGCAGGATCTGCAGCACGCCGACTGTATCGTCATTCAAGGCTCCAACATGGCCGAGTGCCATCCGGTGGGATTCCGCTGGGTGATGAAAGCGAAAGAGCGCGGCGCGACGATCATTCACGTCGACCCGCGTTTCACGCGCACCAGCGCGGTCGCCGACATCCACGCGCCCATCCGCGCCGGCAGCGATATCGCGTTTCTCGGCGGCGTGATCCACTACATCCTGGAGAACAAGCGCTGGTTCCACGAGTATGTCGTAAACTACACGAACGCCGCCGCCATCCTGGACGACAAGTTCGAGGACGTCGGCGACGAGGGTCTTTTCGCGGGCTGGGAAAAAAAGAAAGCGCAGTACCAGACGCGTAAGTGGATGTATAAGGACGTCGAGCCCCAGGCCGCCTCAGGAGAGCGCGAGCCGCCCGGCGGCGCCTCGCAGAGCGAACAACACGAACCGATTCAGAAGCAGCATCGCGACGAAACGCTGCAGGACCCAAACTGCGTATTTCAGGTACTGAAACGCCATTTCGCGCGCTACACGCCCGAGATGGTGGAGAAAGCCTGCGGTGTCCCGCGCGAGCTGTTTCTCAAAATCGCGAAAACCCTGTGCGACAACTCCGGCCGCGACCGCACCAGCGCGTTCTGCTATGCCGTCGGCTGGACGCAGCACACTGTTGGCGTGCAATATATCCGCACCGCCGCCATCATCCAGCAGTTACTCGGAAACATGGGTAGGCCCGGCGGCGGCATTATGGCGCTGCGCGGGCACGCATCCATTCAGGGCTCCACCGACATCCCTACGCTATACAATCTGCTGCCCGGCTATCTCCCGATGCCGCATGCGGAACACGACAGCGACTTCGAAAAGTACGTCAAGTTCAACGAGCCGCCTTCGGGTTGGTGGGGCGAGTTCCGCAAGTATGCCGTCTCGCTGCTCAAAGCCTGGTGGGGCGAGTATGCTACCGAGGACAATCAGTGGTGTTACCGGTATCTGCCGTGCATAACGGGCGACCACTCGCATCTGTCTTTCGTGGCCGAGATGGCGGACGGCAAGGTGAAGGGTTATTTGGTCGTCGGCGAAAATCCGGTCGTCGGTACGGTGAATGGGCCGTTGCAACGCGAAGGGCTGCGCAAGCTCGACTGGCTGGTCGTGCGCGATTTCGCCGTGACCGACACCGCCGATTTCTGGCGCGATGCTCCAGAGATTCGCCGTGGCGAGGTCAAGACGAAGGACATCAAGACCGAGGTCTTCTATTTTCCCGCCGCCGCGCATACTGAAAAGAACGGCAGCTTCACGAACACCCAGCGGCTGCTGCAGTGGCATCACAAGGCCATCGATCCGCCCGGTGATTGCAAAAGCGAGCTCGACTTCTATTACGAGCTCGGCAAGCGTCTGCGCAAACTATATGCGGGTTCGAAAGATCCCAAGGATCGCCCGCTGCTGCATCTCACCTGGGACTACCCGGTGACGGGACCACGCCGCGAAGTGAACGCCGAAGCTGTGCTGAAAGAGATCAACGGCTTCACCATCAAAGATGGCAAGCCCGTGAAGGGCTACACGGAATTGAAGGCCGACGGCTCCACCGCCAGCGGTTGCTGGATTTACGCGGGCTGCTACAAAAACGGCGAGAACCAGGCCGCGCGCCGCAGGCCGCATTGGGAGCAGAGCTGGGTCGCATCCGAGTGGGGCTGGGCATGGCCCGACAACCGCCACTTACTCTACAACCGCGCCTCTGCCGACCCCGACGGCAAGCCGTGGTCCGAGCGCAAGAAGTACGTCTGGTGGGACGAAGCGAAACAGGAGTGGACCGGCTACGACACGCCGGACTTCATCAAAACGCGACCGCCGTCGTACCGGCCGTCAAAAGAGGCGCGCGGCAAAGACACGATCTCCGGCTGCGATCCGTTCATCATGCAGTCCGACGGCAAGAGCTGGATCTACGCGCCGACGGGTCTTGAAGACGGACCGCTGCCCACGCATTACGAGCCGCAGGAGAGCGTGATCAAGAATCCGTTCTACGGCCAGCAATGCAGCCCCGTGCGCATGGAATGGGAGCGCAAGAAGGACAACCCGTACCATCGACCGTATGATGATGAGCGCTTCCCATACGTGCTCACCACCTACCGCTTAACCGAGCACCACACCTCCGGCATGATGACGCGCTTCCTTCCGTGGCTTGCAGAATTGCAACCGGAGTTGTTTTGCGAAGTGTCGCCGGAACTGGCGCAGAAGCTCGGCCTCAAACACGGCGATTGGGCCACCATCCGCACCATGCGCGCCGAAATCGAAGCGCGCGTGATGGTCACGCGACGAATGCGCCCGCTGCACTTGAACGGGAGGGTGGTTCATCAAGTGGGCGTGCCGTATCACTGGTCGAGCAAGGGCCTAGTGCGCGGCGATTCCGCAAACGAGTTGCTGCCGTTCACTGCCGATCCCAACGTGTCGATCATGGCGACCAAAGCACACACCTGCGACATCGTACCCGGCCGCAAAAGCAAGGAACGCCGCCACGCGACCAGCGGCAATTTCACTGGCGGGAAAGCGAACGAAGGTCTCGAACTTCGTGATGTGCCCGCCGCGCGTTCGAAGCATGTCACTGCCGCCGGCGTGCGCGGTCCGAAACATAAGGAGCCAAAGCTGTGACCAACGGAAACGACGCGCCGAAAAAGAAAGGGTTCTTCACCGACACCACTATCTGCATCGGCTGCAAAGCCTGCGAGGTAGCGTGCAAGCAGTGGAACCAGTTGCCCGAAGACGGCTACAGCTTCACCGGCATGTCGTACGACAACACCGTCTCGCTGGGCGCATCGACATGGCGGCACGTCGCGTTCATCGAGCGGCCGGTGCCGCTTTCGACGCAAACCACCGAGGGTGACTTTTCGTGGCTGTTCAACTCCGATGTCTGCAAACACTGCGCGCGCGCCGGCTGCCTGGAAGCGTGTCCTACGGGCGCGATCGTACGCACGGAGTTTGGCAGTGTGTACGTGCAGCCCGATATCTGCAACGGGTGCGGCTACTGCGTGGTGGCGTGCCCGTTCGGCGTCATCGACCGGCGCCCCGATGACGGCCGCGCGTGGAAGTGCACGCTCTGCTACGACCGCCTGAAAGAGGATATGGAGCCCGCCTGCGCCAAAGCTTGCCCGACCGATTCCATTCAGTTCGGCGATGTCGACGAACTGCGGCGCAACGCACGTAAACGCGTAAACGACCTGCACGCGAAAGGCATGCACGAGGCGTATCTGTATGGCGAGGACGCGGCCAGCCAGCCCGGCACCGAAGGACTGCACGCGTTTTTTCTGTTGGTCGATAAGCCTGAGGTTTACAACCTGCCGCCAGATCCGGTCGTCCCCACGAAAAAAGTGAAAGACAGTTGGGCGTCGATGGGCTTGGCCGCGCTCGGTATGGCCGCTGTCGCCGTGGGGTCGATGCTCGCGAGCAAAGCGCTGACGCCGCGCAGCGAGGAGGTGCGGCGATGAGTGCAACCGCGACACTATTCAAGAAAAGCGTCGATCCCATCCGCACCGACGCTCGCGATATCGATACTTCCATTGGCACGCTCACCGGAGAAGCGGCCCATCAGGACGTCAAAACATACGACCCGCGGCTCGCTTCGATAACGCCGAAGCCCTGGCCGGCCATGCCGATGATCGAACCGTCCGCGGCCGATGCGACTTACTACGACCGGCCCATGATCAAGCCGCCGGTGTGGTCCGCCGACATCCCGCTGTATTTCTACGTGGGCGGCGCGGCCGGCGCATGCTGCGCCATTGCCGCAGCCGCGCGCGCGTCCGGCGACCCCGCGTTGAAGCCGCTGATTCGGCAGTGCCACTGGATGGCGCTGATCGGTTGTGGCGTCAGCGCGGCGCTACTGATTCACGACCTCGGGCGCCCCTCGCGCTTCATGTACATGCTGCGCGTATTCCGCCCCACCTCTCCGATGAATGTGGGCGCGTGGATTCTCACCGCAACCGGCGCAAGCGTCACCGGAGCGCTGCTATTCCGCGGCCGCCTCGGCGATGTCGCGACCTATAGCGCGGGCGCGTGGGGAACCGCGCTAGCGGGCTACACCGGCGTGCTGCTCTCGAACACCGCCGTACCTGTGTGGCAGGAATCGCGGCGCTCGCTACCCGCGCTGTTCATTTCGTCGGCGGCTACCAGCGGCGCATCGCTGCTGCAGTTGTTTCCGCAGAACCCGCGCGCCGCGCACATGATCGCGATGTTCGGTCTCGCGGGAAGGGTCGCGGAAATCGCTTTCAGCCAGGTGGTCGAGCGCGAAGCCGGCCGCGTGCCCGAGGTTGGACACGCGCTCAAACACGGCCTCGCCGGCGTCCTATACAAGACCGCTACCGTGCTCACCACCGCGAGCCTGCTCACCGGTGTCGCTGCGCGCGGCAACCGGCCCCGTCTCGCCGGAGTCCTGGGCACCGCGGGCGCGGTGTTGCTCCGCTTCGCCGTCGAACGCGCCGGCACACAATCCGCCCGCAACCCGCGCGCCTCCATCCGCCAGCAAAGGAGTGGAGCGGCCGGTCGCCTTTTGCCGACTGCCCAACGCGCCGCCACGGCCTGAATCGCCGCAGCAGGGAACCGTTCAATCCGGCGGCGGTCCCCACGCCTCCGGCGGCGCACCCGCGATCAGGCTATCTTCAAACTCGTAATCCGGCGGCGGAAACGGATTCGCCCTGCGCCACCAGCGGTACGTCTCGCGAAAGCCGTCTTCAACCGGTCGTGGCTGCAGCTTCAGCATGCGCTGCGCTTTGTTAATGACCATCGTGATCGGCGGCATATCGAAGTAGTAACCGAAGTACAGCTTCGGACCCAGCGCGGTTCCACCCGCGCGTGCGATACGGTCGCGCGGAATGCGTACGATCCGCGCTTCTTTGCCCGCCGCGGCCGCCAGCGTCTGCACGGTTTCCACCTGCGTGAGCGCGCGCGCGTTCGCGATGTTGAACGCGTGTCCCGCCGCGTCGGGCGCGTCCATTGCCTTGATGCAGGACGTAACCAGATCGCCCACGTGGATGAATTGCATCAAGCGCCGCCCGTCGCCCGGCACGATGATCGGGCGACCGTCGCGCAAGCGGTCCCAAAAGAACGCCTCGCGATAGAACGGATTTCGGGGCCCATAGATGAACGGCGGCCGCATCGTCACCACCGGGAACCCGCTGCGCTGGTGCATGCGAAACAGCATGCGTTCCGTCGCGGCCTTGTTGCGCACATACGGGTCGGCGTAATCGTCGGGCGCGAGCGCGTCTCCCTCGTGATGATTCAGCCCATCGCCGTACGCGGCCACGCTTGACATGAAGATATATCGCCGTACGTTGCCAGCAGCCCGCGCCGTGGCCTCCACCTGCGTCGCAGTCGTGCCGCGCTGCCAGTCGTACACGTTGTCAAACACCACCTCGAAGCCCTTGCCTTCGAGAGCGGCTTTTACAGCGGCAGGATCATTGCGGTCGGCTTGTACGTTCTGCACGCGCTTGCCGAGATCGTGCTGGGCGCCGCGGTGCAGGATGGAAACGTTGTGACCGCCCTTCAGCAGCTCCTTAACGAGCAAGCGGCCGATGAACAACGTCCCGCCTATGACCAGGACTTTCATCGCGCTCCCGTGGGCATCAGAGGTAGTTTTCGAGTCCTAATCCGCGCTCGACTCCATGGGCGCAACACGAGTACCACCATTTGCCACAAACATCTCCTGTTTTGGAATTAGGCACACGCGTGTGATGACGGCGCGGCGCGTGCGCGCCAACGGCTATACTATCAGTTTCATGCCCGCTCGCGCGACCAGTACGATCACAGCAGTTATAGCCGACGACGAGCAGCTCGCCTGCGACGAACTCGCATTTTTGCTCAAAGATTTCCCCGATATCGAGATCGCCGCAACCGGTCGCAACGGCCTGGAAGCCGTGCAGTTGATCGAAAATCTGGAGCCCGATCTGGTGTTTCTGGACGTGCAGATGCCGGGTCTCGACGGCCTGAGTGTCATCCAGCAGCTTCGCGAACGAGACGTTCCGCTCCCGTACTTCGTGCTCGCGACGGCGTACGATCAGTATGCCCTTGAAGCGTTCCGTCTCGAAGCGCTGGACTATCTTTTGAAGCCGGTGGAGCGCGAGCGCCTCGAACTTACCGTCGAGCGCGCGCGCAAAGCGATCGCGGAAAAGGCCAAGCCGCAGCCGACTGCCGACGGAGCGCCTGCCTCCGCTTCCGCGCCGCAGC
>JAICMB010000717.1 GCA_025929455.1 Bryobacteraceae bacterium
CTTCCCGCGGCCGGATCAGCATAGCTGAGCGCCCAGGAATCGATCGACGTTTCGGCCAGCACGTTCCGCGGCGCCTGAATCTGCATCGCATCCCAGACGTGCTTGTACAAACCGGTGGGCCGGCGCACCATCATGCGCAGCGTTTCGAAGTCGTAGACCCAGCCGTGTTGCCAGTGCTTGGGCCAGTCGCCTTCGAGGCGGGGCGCGTTGGTCCAGAACACGCCATCGGCGTCGCGTTTGCTTTCGACAACTGCCACGGTGTGCGGTATGGAAACGCGCGCGTGCTCCACGGCGGCGCGGGCGTGCGTGGCGCGCGCAAGCACGATGGCGACCGTTTCGCCGGCAGTTGGATCGACATTGAACCGCAGCGCGCCGTAAAGCGGCTCGCGGCCATAAGCTACGGCCGGTGCGGGGGTGTTCGCGCCGGCGCCGGATGCGATCGCTGCCTCGGTCGCGACGATGTCACGGGCGTGACTCGGGCGGTCTGCAGTGAGAGTAAACGCCGTCCCGGCGGCGAAGGACCGCAGCACGACGGCATCCGCCTTCGCATCGTAATAGCCCGCGATACCATCGCCGCCCCACCATTGCGCGCCGCCGAGTTGGTAGCGGTTCTCGGCGATAAGGGTGATTGCCGTTTCGTTGCCGCCCGTCCGCGTGGCGCGAACGCGCGCGCCGATCGCATCCTCGTCGACCTGCACAAACGAAACGTTCACGCGCACGCCGGCCTGCTCGAATTCGTAGATGAACAACGATGTCGTGTGGTGCGTGGCCGTGAGTTGCCCGGCAGCGAAATCGGCAGACGTCCGAAAGCGTTTGCCGCCGATCTCGAAACTGATACGTAGCGTCGACTCGTATACTTCGTTTCTCTGAAAGTCGAAATAGCCGCCCGGCCCCGCTGGAAAGAAGAGCGTGAAGCCGATGCCGTCGACCGAGCGTATGATCCCGCTGCGGTGCAGGTTCCAAGAATGGAAGGGATTGTCGAGATATCCGAACGGCGTGTAATCGCCGGTGGGAAATCCGCGCGGTGCACCGTTTGCAGCCTGCGCATGCTTCGACAGCATTCTTGCGGACAGGCCCGCCACGGCCGCGCCGAATTCGCGACGACTCAGCACATCTCCTCCTACGGTTGTTGTGCGGCTACCGGCGCGGCGGCATCTTGCCGGTCTCCGCGCAGCATGTCTTTCACTTTCCCAAGCATGGCGGCGGCGCGCGTTTTGTCGCCTGCCATGCGGTAAGCGATCGCCAGGTGATAATACGGCCCGCGAGCGGAGGGCGCGAGTTTCGCTGCCGTTTCGAAATAGCGGATGGCGTCGTCTACACGGCCGGCGCGCAGGCTCTCCTTGCCGAGTTCAATGTCAGGATACGGAATACCGGGATCGAACCGGACGGCATTGCGGAACGCGCGCATGGCTTCGGGATCAGGCGCGTTTTCACCGGCGGGAGCGGCGCGCTGCAGCGCGACACCCAACAAATACCAAAGCATCCCGCTGCGCGGATGCGCTTTGAGTTGCGCGCGCAGCTCATTCGCGGCTTCCGTTAAACGGCTCTGCTGCATAGTTGCGATGCTCATAGCGGCGGCGGGCAGGTCATTCGCGGGTTCGATCGCAGCCGCTTGCGCGAAATGGCGCTGTGCGCCGTCATAGCGGCCTGCCATGGCATCGATCACACCCATTTCGACGAACAGTTTCGCGCTTTGTGGGCGATAGGTCAGGCCGACGCGAATGACGTCTTCGGCTAGCGAGATGGCATTGTGATCGAGGCAGAGATTCGCCAGGTCCAGGTAGTTGTTCTCATCGCGCGGATACAGGCGCGTGGCTTCGCGGTACGTGTCGATCGCTTTCTGTGCCTGCCCCACTTTCTCGTATGCCTGCGCAAGCAAATTCAAGGAGTCGGACGGCAGACGAGTAGCGGGCGCGGTTTCGAGCGTGCGAATGCACTCGGCGTACTTGCCGAGACGGAAGCGCACCAGCGCCAGGTCGTACCGCAGTTCCGGATGTCGCCCGCGTTGCGCGTCGAACAAATCCGCGAAGATCGGTTCGGCTTCAGTGTACTTGCCGCCTTTTGCAAGCACGACAGCAATGTCCGCCTGCGCCCGCGCGGGCAGGACCGAACGCGCGCGCCCAGCCGCCGCGAGCGCCTCAAGCGTGGCGGAGATGTCGCCGGCATCAGCCGCTGCGAGCGCGGCATACGCGTTCAGAACCGGATCGCGCGGGAGCAGTTGCAACGCGCC
>JAICMB010000779.1 GCA_025929455.1 Bryobacteraceae bacterium
CTATAAGCCGTCGGGTACGGTTTGGTTGCGGCTCCGCTGCTCTGCGGGGAAGGCTGTCAGTCTGCGGCGAGTTGCCAAACCCGCATCGTGCGCCGCCGCACGATGCCCAGCGGTTTTCGACGCTGTCCA
The DNA here is from genome assembly GCA_025929455.1 of Bryobacteraceae bacterium. The sequence continues at coordinate 130 of JAICMB010000779.1, forward strand.
TGCAGACGGCATTGTACTAGCCCTGCATCAAACCCATCTTCGCCAGCCGCGTGAGACTGTCCTCCAGCTGCCGCATCAATTCCTCGCGCGGCGGAACCGGCTCGATCAGTTCCGCCACCATGTCTGCCAACTGCTCGCGCGTGCGCGTGCCATCCATGGCTGCAATAAGCCGGCGCTCCACATCGCCGACGGCCTCGATCACTTCGTGAGTTTCGGTGCTGATGGGTCGCCCCCCCTGCGCTTCGTACCGCGCGAGCTCGCCTACGCGGGGCCGCTCCCCTGCCGCACGAACGCACGGCGCCGGCCACACGTGCAGCTCAATCACCCCGGAACGCGCCGCGGCTAGCAGCAGTTCGGAAAGTACTTCCGCTTGGGCGGGCGCAGTCCTGTCCAACAAGTCCGCGAACGGTATCGCCTCCGGTGCAGCATCGCACAATGCATGCATCGCGGCTTTGACCAGCGGATGCGCGGTCTTGACTGCCGCACCCCTGCTGGTGCGAAACTCTTCCACGTCTCCAGCCGCGCCCTCTATGAGTTGGGCCGGCGATGAAATATACATACTCCGGATCACGGCCGGTTCAGGCGCCTGCAGCTTGACGTCCGCGTGGCATAGCAGCGTCTGCCGGAACTTGCGGCACCGCAGAAAGTCGAAGAGCTGCTCTCGCGCGATCGCGTTATCTCCGGCCATCTGCTCCACTGCTTGTACGGCGCTCGTTTCGATGCGCGGCATCATCTCACTGTAGATCGCTTCGCCCAGATATTGCAGGCCGTGCGCGGCGGCATCGTCGACGAATTCGTGAAAATACACCGAATCGTAGACCGGCGAAAGCTCGTCGTGAAACATAAGCGCCGGTTGCTTGTCGAGCGCGTAGCGCGCTTCATCGCGAATGGTCAGCCGGTAGCGGTTCTCGCCTTCGTAGCCGGCGAGCAATTCCAGCGCGGCGCGCGCGGCCTGCAAACGGTCCGCCGGTTCCCCCGCGCCGGCGCCCAGATACAGCATGAGATCGCGCACGATCTGCCGGATGTGCCCGCCGGGCTGCGCGTTGTAGCTGATATACACAACGCCCTGCGATGCAAGCCGGCGCGATGCGATCTGCAGCAGCTTGTGCTTCACTTCATCCGGCACCCACGAATAAAGCCCGTGCGCGATGATATAGTCGAACTCGCCGATACTGTCATCGAGATCGAGCAGATTCGCGGCACGCACATCGATATTGCGGAGACCGAGATCGGAAATCATGCGGCATCCCTCTGCGATCGCCGAGCGCGCCAGGTCGATGCCGGTGAACGCGCTCCCCGGCAGATGAAATGCCATTGGGACGAGGTTGCCGCCGGCTCCGCAGCCCAGTTCGAGAACACGGCAGTTCTCAACCGGCGCAGGCCGCATGCCGAACAGTGTCGCTACCGTGGCGAGCTGATCGGGATGCGTCTGCGCAAACGGGTGTGACGGGTAGTGTACCTGGTCGTAGGCGTTGTCCATCGACGAGGCTTCATGGTATTACGACTGTGCCCGGCTGAGCGTCAGGTCTTCGCGCCGGACTCTCGTTCCGTGCGCGTGCGTAGTGCCGTGTTCGATGAGCGATTTCAGGCGCACCATGTCGTCGTGCAACTCACGCTTGGATCGGTCCCGAACAGCGCCGCCACATAGTGCGCGAGCACGCCGGCGGGCGGGCCATAACACATCCGTATGGTCACGCGCGTGCCGCCGGCGGGATCGCGATCGAACCGCACGGTTCCCTCCGTCTCCACAGAGGAACC
>JAICMB010000349.1 GCA_025929455.1 Bryobacteraceae bacterium
CTTATATTGCCGCCCTGCTGCTCACAATTTTCACCATGCTGTGTTGGGGATCGTGGGCCAACACGTTCAAATTAGCGGGCAAATGGCGGTTCGAGCTCTTCTATTACGACTATACGGCCGGTGTGCTGGCCATGTCGATCGTCGCCGCATTCACGTTCGGTTCCATGGGCGAGGACATGAGCTTCCTCGACAATCTCAACATCGCCGGTTATCACAACATGCTTTACGGCTTTGTCGCCGGCGCAATATTTAACCTCGCGAACATGTTGTTGGTAGCGGCGATCGCGGTCGCCGGAATGGCCGTCGCTTTTCCGGTCGGCATCGGCCTGGCGCTCATCGTGGGCGTGGTGTGGAATTACTTTTTGAACCCGCAGGGCAACCCGGCGTTGCTGGCCGTGGGTGTAGCGCTGGTGGTGGGCGCCATCGTGTTCGACGCGATCGCATACGGGCGTCATGCCGCCGCGCTCCGCCAGAGCGCACGAACTGCGACCGCGCCCGCGGGTCGCAGCATTGCCGCAAAGAAAGCGCCGGCGCAACCAAAGCGCGGCGGCGCCGGAGCAAAGGGACTCACTCTCAGCATCGTGAGCGGGCTGCTAATGGGTTCGTTTTACCCGCTGGTGGAAATGGGCAAGCAGGGCGACTTCGGCCTCGGCCCGTATTCGATCGCGGTGGTGTTCGCGGGCGGCGTGTTCCTCAGTACGTTCATCTACAACCTATATTTTCTCAATCTGCCGGTGCAGGGCGAACCCATTTCGATGGCCGGCTACTTCAAAGGGACCGCGCGGCAGCACATGCTCGGACTCGTCGGCGGTGTGATCTGGGCGGCGGGCACGATCGCAAACTTCGCCGCCGCGAGCGCGCCCAAAAACGTGCAGGTAGGCCCGGCCGTGAGTTACGCGATCGGGCAGGGCGCCACCATGGTTAGCGCGCTGTGGGGCCTGCTGGTGTGGAAGGAATTCGCGGGCGCAAGCCGCAACACGAGAATTCTACTTGGGATCATGCTGATCCTTTTCGTCGGCGGCCTCGCGTTGATATCCATGGCGCCGCTATTCGCGCGCTGATCAGCTCACAAAATAATATTGACCGGTCCCGATAATTTGCGCGGGTCCGGTTAGATAGACCGAATCGCTATCCCAGCGCAGTTTCAGGTCTCCGGCGAGCGTCTTCACCGTTACCGGGCTCTTCGCAACACCGCGCAGCATCGCCGCCACTGCAGCGCCGGTAGAACCCGTGCCGGAGCTCAGCGTTTCACCTACGCCGCGTTCGAAAAAACGGACGTCGATGGTGTGCTCATCGAGCACCCGGACGAACGACACATTCGAGTGGCGCGGGAAATGCGAGTGGCGCTCGATCTCGGCACCGATAGCCGGCCAGTTCTCCGGGAAACTGTCGACGAACACCGCGCATTGCGGATTGCCGACGTTGACGATCGTGACTTCGATTGGACCGCGGGGTAGTTCGAGGCTGTACCGGATGTCGTCCTCTGTGTACGCGGGCTTGCCCATGTCCATCTCAAAGAGAAAGTGCGTGCCGGAGCGCTCGATCAGATGCAGACCTTTCAGTCCGGCGCCGGTCATCACTTCGACATCTCCGCAGGCGCGGCCGGCATCGATGAGCAGCGCGGCGGCGCAGCGCGTGCCGTTGCCGGACATTTCGGGCTCGCTGCCGTCGGCGTTAAACAACTGGATGGTGTTGCCGCGGACCAGCATCCAGCCATCGGCGCCGAATCCGGTGTGCCGGTCGCAGATGGCGCGTGCCAGTCGGGGCAGATCGGTGTCGGGCACCTCATCCGCCCAACTCAGCAGGAAATCGTTGCCCGCGCCGTGTGCGCGCGTGAACGGAATGATCGTCACAGCAGCGGTCTCCTGTCGGCGAGCGCGGCAGCCGTAACGGGCGTACGGCGATAAATGCACACGCGCCTCGCACCCGGCACATCGATCACCTTTACGCATTCAAACCGCGGCCCATGCACAGAGGCCCGCGTCATAGCGCGGTCGATCGCGTCGCCGGCCTGCGCCAGCACCCAGCGTTCTTTCAAAAAGAGGTCCGGCCGCGCAACCGTCGCGATCCACTGCGGCTCGTTGCATTCGTTGAGCGCCTGCCGGAGGGGAATATTCGCTTCGCGATACACGCCGGCCATATCGCCGAAGGAGGAGAACAGTCCGCCGCCGTCGTAGTGCGTCGTGAGATAGCCTGCCGCGGCCTGCGTCCACGCGCGCCGCGCATCGGAGTTGACTTGCGACTCCTTCCAGCAGATCGCGCGCGTTTGCGCGGGTTGTACGGCCCAGACGATCGCAATAAAGAGTGCGGCGAGCGCGATGAATGCTGTTCTGGCGCGCTCCGGCATGAGGAACACCACCGCGCCGCTCGCGAGCGCGAGAAACGGGAGCGCGCACAAACCGTAGCGCGTGTTGTAGTACCCATGCGGCGAAAGCCACGGCACTGAGATCGGCGTGCCCGACGAATACATGCTGAGCACGTAGAAAACCGGGATCATCGCCAGCAGAGCGAGCGGCCACCACACGCGCCGGGCGAGCGCTGCGACGGCTCCCGCAATCCCGAGCGCTACGGCCGTCCAGCCGCAGACTGCGCGCGCAACGGTCGCGACGTATTCAATCGATTTGCGCCAGTCGTGCTCGCCCGGATAATGTGCGCCGCCATTGATCGCGAGGGCCGAGTACGGACCGCGATAAAACTCCAGCGGGTCGCCAAAAATAATGGCGTTGTGGATCAGCCAGTACAGCGGTCCGAGCGCGGCGATGCACGCAAAAGCCGCGGCGCGCGTAATCCGCTTGCCCGGCGATAACGCGAAGACGACCATTGCGGCAAAAGGCAGCAGAAACCAGCCCTCGTAACGCGTGAGCGTGGCGAGCAGATTCGCCACGGCCGCGGCCGCGAGTGCGAGCCATGACTTCGTGTCGGCGTACACCGCGAGAAAATAAACCAGCGCCATCACGCACGCGAGCAGCGCGGCTTCCGTCATCGGCGTGGCCTGCAAATACAGCAGGTTCGGATTGAGCGCGAAAACCGCGGTCGCCAGCGCCCCCGCGGCCGCCGATTTGAAAATGCGCCGCGCAGCCGCGAAGAGAAATGCGCCCGCGATGACGAAGCAAGCCGCCGACGGAATCACGCCCGCCAAGCCGCTGCGCCAGAGGCCGTCAATACCAATGAAGGGCAGCATTAATGCGTGCGGCAGCGGTAGCCAAACGGTGCCGATCTGCGGGTAACCAGGCGTTCGCGAATCGACAATGCGCCGCGCGATTTCAAGGTGTGCCTCCGCGTCGCCGTAGTACAGCGTCCAGCCGTTCAGTAGCACCACCCAGCACGCGATGGCGCTGAGACCTGCCAGGCAGCCTAGCGTAATCGCGAGTTGGCGCATGGCGCGCACCTTCAGAATCCGGTAAATTCGCGAAATTCGCGGAAGCGTGTTTCGATATCGTCGCGCGTCAGCGTGCGGAAACGGTCGACGCCGAATTTTTCGCAGCAGAAGCTGCCCATCACCGAGCCATAGATGACGGCACGCGCCAGTTGCTTGCGGTCGATGTCGCCTTGCTTGAGGTCGCAGCCGCATTCCGCCAGGTATCCGATGAAGCCGCCCGCGAACGAATCGCCCGCACCCGTCGGATCGAACACCTCTTCCAACAAATAACCGGGCACGATGAAAAACTGATCGCCGCGGAACAGCATGGCGCCGTATTCGCCGCGCTTAATCACGACCGTATTCGGTCCCATGCCGAGGATGACGCGCGCCGCGCGTTTCAGGTTCTCTTCGCCCGACAACATCTGCGCTTCCGCATCGTTGATCAGCAGAAAATCCCAATCGCGAATTGTGGCCAGCAGATCGTCGCGATGGTCCTTGATCCAATAGTTCATCGTGTCGCCGCCGATGACGCGCACGCCGTTCATCTGCGCGCGCACGTCGCGCTGCAGCACCGGTTGTATGTTGCCGAGCATCAGATACGGCGCGGTGCGGTAGGCTTCCGGCAGCTTGGGATTGAAATCGGCGAAGACGTTGAGGTCGGTCTGCAGGGTCGTGCGGTCGTTCATGTCCGCTGAGTAAACACCGCGCCAAAAGAACGTTTTACCGGGCGCCTGTTCGAGACCCGCGAGATCGATATTGCGGCTTTCGAGGAACCCGCGATCCTCTTCCGCAAAATCGGACCCGACCACGCCGACGATTTCGGTCTGAGTAAAGTAGCTGGCAGACAGCGCTATGTACGTACAAGCGCCGCCCAGCATCCGATCCACGCGGCCGTGCGGCGTTTCGACCCCGTCGTACGCAACACTGCCCACAACGACAAGCGACATTGCTTCATTGTAACGGGGCAGGGTGCGCTACAACGTTCGCGTCACCTTACTCAGCGTCCTCGGCTGGTCGGGATCCAGTCCTTTTTGCGTCGCAAGCGACGCCGCGAACAGTTGCGCGGGAATAATATACGGAATCGCCGTGTAGGTTTCGTTCAACTCCGCCGGAATACAAATCGCGTTGGGCGACGCTGCGGCTTCAGGGTTGGCGC
>JAICMB010000148.1 GCA_025929455.1 Bryobacteraceae bacterium
ATGCCTGCCGATTGCCTCGCCTGCCAGGCGGAAGGCCTCGGCTTCAATTTCGTCGGCGAAACCGCGGGTAATTTCAATGCCAACCAATTCCTCGGCCGCGTGGACCATCGCATCGGCGCGAGTGACACCCTGTTCGGCAGCTTCCAGGTCGAGCCGGCGGAGGGTACCTCAACGGTGTCGCCGGTAGCGGCGAGCGTAACCGATACCGTCGCCCGGGCCTACTTTGCCGGCATCAACGAAGTCCATAGCTTCAGTCCGGAGCTCGTGAACCAGGCCCGGATCGGGTACACACGCCTGCGCGCGACCGTCCAGCCGCACCAGCCCGCGCACGGCGAGTTCACATTTGAGAACACTCCCTTCAGCTTGCCTGCGCTGACACCCACGGTCGCCCTGTCCGGTTACCCAACGTTGTTTGGCGCGCCCAAGCTACCCGTCCGCAATTTCGCCCTGGACGATTCCTGGGACGTGTCGAACAATATCGGTTGGAACCACGGCAATCATCGGGTCGATGCCGGTATCGAGGTCATTCGCGCGCACTTCTGGAACGCGCTGAACTTCGGTGCATTTTTCGTTTACGCGGACAATCTACCGGCGGCGCTCGGTTTCAGCGGCAACGCGTTCGCCGATTATCTGCTCGGCGTGCCGTTCGAGGGCGTCACGTTTCAAGGCACGGGCAAGGCGCCCATGGTGGAGCGCTCGGTGTGGGCCGGGTATGTGCAGGACAACTGGAAACTTTCGCCGCGGCTCACGGTGAACTACGGCCTGCGATACGAGTACCCGCAGCGCTGGCACGACCGCGATAGTTCACTGAACCGCCTCGGCACGTTGGACGCCAGTGATGCGGGCCGCGCGCTCGGCGGGAGATTTCTGCTGGGCGGCAGCCCGAATTACTACGTACCGGGCAACGGTGTCGTGGAGGGCTCGGGCGCGCCATTGATCCGCGGCGCGATTGTCGATCCGGCCTGGCGCGATTTTCAACCGCGCGCGGGCCTGGCTTGGCGGCCATTTGGCGGGAATAAGACTGCCGTGCGGGCGGGAGCGGGCATCTACTATGCGCTGCAGGACGCGAACTCGCTGGCGTTCGAAATGTTGTCGCCGCCGTTTCAGTATCAGAATGCGTTCATAAATCTGCCGCCGCAGGTTCCCGTCGGCAAGCCGCTACGCGATGCGCAGTTCTGGCCGGCGGGCGCCCCCACCGGCGTCGCGCAGGAAGGAGATGACCCGCGTAACCGCGATCCGCGCCTATATGAATGGAGCGCGAGTGTCGAGCATCAGATCGCGAACAACGTGCTGTTGGCGATCGAGTATTTAGGCAACCATGGCATTGCGCAGCCACTGACGATTCTGGTGAATCAGCCGCCGCTGCCGGACGTGGCGCAGCTGGCGAAACTCGAAGTACAGCCGTCGCTCAATACAACGCTGGCGACCGCGCGCGCGCCGTTTCCTCGCATCGGGCTCGCGTATCAATATCTAACCAATACCGGACAATCGTGGTACGAGGCGCTGAATCTGCGTGCGGAAGGACGCTTCGGACAGCGCTTGAATTTTTCCGCGGTGTATACGTGGTCGAAGGCGCTCGACATGGCCTCGGCGGAGCAGCAACTGCCGGCCGTTACCGCCAACCTTGGGCTCGCGAAGAGCTATTCCGATTACGACCATCCGCAGCGTTTCGTGGGCAGTTGGGTGTATGCGCTGCCGGGGCGCGGGCGGCTGATCGGCGGCTGGGAATTGACCGGCATTGCGACGTTTGAAGCGGGTCCACCGTACTCGGTCACGATGGGCGCGGATACGTCGTTCACGGGCGGCGCGGCGGCGGTGTATCCGGACATGGCAGGGCCGTTGGTACACGCGGACATTCGCAAATCGAACGGGATTTACTTAGCGCCGAAAAATTTCGTGGCGCCGCCGTTCGGGCAATTCGGCGCGCTCACGCGCAACCAGTTCCACGGGCCGGGCGTGGCGAACTTCGACCTTGGATTTCTGAAGAACATCGCGATTACGGAGCGGCTCAGCGCACAATTGCGGGCGGAGCTATTCAACGCGTTCAATCACGCGCAGTTTGAATTTGCGGGCGCCGCGCTAGCGACATCGATTGCACCGCCGGCACCAGGGAGCACGCTGCCGTTCATTCAGTATGTCGACGCCTCGCAGTTCGGCAGAGTGACCGCGCGCGCGCCTCGCATTGTGCAACTCGCGCTGAAGCTGGTGTGGTGAATCAAGGCGCAGGGACTTCGCCGCCGTGGCGTTCCTTAACAACACCGGGCGTTCCGCAGTTCAGGAAAAAGTCGCCGCCTGGTAGTGTCGATGGCATGCGCACATCGACTTGGTAAATGCCGATCATGCCCGGCGCCAGTCCTGCGAACAGCACATCGAGTTGCTCGGTGGAGTCGCTCGCGCCGATTACGCAGTTGAACGGCTCCGTGAGTTGGTGCAGCGGACTCGCGGGCGTTGGGATACCCGTCTCCATCGGAGGAGTGACGGCGCCGAGCCCCACAGCGTAGGCGTGCACGATCTCGTTCGGCTGCACGGGCGCGGCCCGCGATACGACGCTGCCGAAATCCTCGTGCGCCAGGATCAGGTAAGCGTCCGTGGCGGAGAAGAAATACGGTTGCCGTGCGACCACCGGCACGTGCATGGCCGGGCAGCCCTCGAAAAACGAGGAGTGCTCCAGTTCCACGCTGACAGACGGCTGCAGCGGAAGATCGAACGGAACCTGGAACCAGACCTCGTGCGGCGCGATGCTGAGCAGCGGCAGCGGCGTTTCGTTGACGAGCACGCGCGTCCCCGCGAGATCGGCGGGCAGCGGCGTGGGCGCAGCCTCTTGCACGTCGGCGAGCGCCATGCCGTATATCGGAAGAATCGAGCCTGGGATCAGCGTGATGAAACCCGCATAGCAGGTGGGCGTTCTCCCGATCAGTTCCGTTGCAGCGCCGGTCTGCACGTCGATGCGCAGCAGACGGCCCTCGGCGGCCGCGATCACGGCATCGCCATTACCGTCGAGAACCGCAGCGTCGACGCCCTGTGGGTAATGCGTCAACTGCGTGGCGCCGCTTTGGCCGAGTTGCGCCAGCCAAACCTGCGCGGGCTGATCCGGCCGTGCCGCGTTCAAGTACATCAGATGGTCGCCGCGGGCACTGATCGAGAGGTCCGGAGAACCGCTGAGCGTCGCGGTCAGAGTATCGGCGCTTGTAGCGACGTCGACGGAATGCAGCCGCACGGCGGTGGCCGTATTCGTTTCGTACGCCACCCACGTTCCGGCAGCGTTCACGATTGCCGAGGCGGGTTGCTCGGCCGTCGCGATGGTGCGCGAGCCAGCGGCGGTCCACAGCACGAGCGCGCCGTTATCGAACCCGAGCACCGCGCCGTCGTCGGTGACGTCCTGCTGCGGGGCTGCCGGGCTAAGCGGCGGCTGCGCGGTCGTTCCCGTCTGCAAGTCGTCAACTGTACCCGCGCCCGGTTTCCACACGAACCGCCCGTTAGGGCTGATCTGTGCCGTGCCCGAAATCGCCTCGGACCGCGCGGGCGGCCCTTGCACGAAGAGATGCGAAGTCGTTGCTGGCGTGAAAAAGATACACGAACTGCCGGTCGTGCAGCTCTGCGATTCCGTGTACGACCATACGTTGCCGTCGTCGCTCACCTGGGTGTTGCCCTGCGATATGGGATACGTCGGATCGAACGGTGAAGGCGCGGTCATGCGCTGCGGCACCGCTCCGGCACTCACACGATAGATCGCCGTCGTCGGAATCTGCTGCGGCGCTTCCGCGGCCAGGCGCAGCGTGGTCGCAAAATACACCTGCAACCCGTCCGCGGTCGTCGCGAGATCCGTAAACTGCGCATGTGCGATCGCGGCTGTTATACAAGCGGCGATCACGAAACGCATCGATCAGACGTTTTCGGGAAACGCCGGCACTACGTACGGCTCGCGATAGTTCCGCGAGATGAGCGCGTTCGCATCCGCGGCGTCGAGGAAATGCCCGTTCGATGGCGATACGTGCAGAGTCTTGCCGGTGCGATACGAAATGTTCGCCAGATGGCAGAACGCCGCCGCACGCGCGCCGATCGCGATATCGGCATGCAGCGCTTTGTAATCGCGCGAGCGCACCGCATCGAGAAAGTTCTTCATGTGCGGCACCGTGGCTTCGTCGTCGTCCTGGACCATCTTTTCGTCCATCGTCTTCGTGAAGTGCTCGTTGCGCGCGCCGCCGGCGCCGTGTACCTGCGCGCCCGACGCGTTGCCCATGGCGCTCTTGTACACCTGAAACCCCGAAGGATCGACCACCAGGAACCCGAGGTCGCCGAAGAAAATGTTGCCGGTGAAATTGGGCCCCTGCATCGGGAGCAGGCCTTCGAGCGGCGTCGGCAGATTGCGTACGTCGAACGTGATCTGGCTGCCCCCGAATTCGAAGATGTTCTGCTGCGTATTGGGCGTCTGCTGATCGTCTTCCCAAATGTACTTGCCGCCGGTGGAGGAAACTGCCGTCGGCCATCCGCCGCGGTCGAGTCCCCACAGACAGATGTCCATCTCGTGCACACCTTGATTGCCGATATCGCCATTGCCGGTGTCCCAGAACCAGTGCCAGTTGTAGGCGTACTTGTTAGGACTGTATGGCTTCCACTGCGCGGGTCCGAGGAACAGATCCCAGTTCAGGCCGGCGGGCACCGGCGCATCCGGTGTGTGCCCGATCGAGAAGCGGCGGCGGAAACACAAACCGCGCGCGTGGTACACCTGCCCGATCACGCCGTCGCGCATCAGTTGCATGGCGTGAATCTTGTGCGTGACGGAGCGGCTTTGCGAGCCAACCTGCACCATGCGGTTGTATTTGCGCGCGGCGCGCACCATCTGCTGCGCCTCGAAAAGATTGTGGCTGGCGGGCTTCTCGACGTACACGTCTTTGCCGGCCTGGCATGCCCAGATCGTAGCGAGCGCGTGCCAGTGATTGGGAAGCGGCAGCGAAACGGCATCCACGTCCTTGGACGCGAACATCTCGCGCATATCGACGAACTGCTTCGGCTCCGCGCCGCCCAACTTGCGAATCTGCGCGACGGCGCGTTCCCGCGCGGCCTGGTTCACGTCGCAAACGGCTGCGATGCGGCAGTCGCTATTCAGCCGCGAATAGTAGCCGATGTGGTTGCGGCCGCGGCCGCCGAGGCCCGCGATGCCAAGATTGACTTTTTCGTTGGCGCCGAGGATGGGAGCGCCGGCCGTCGCGATGGCGGCAGCCGCGGTCTTGAGAATGTCGCGTCTGGCGGGTTGTTGCATAAGATGACCTTCCTTGCTTGTGATCAGGATAGAAACTCAAGTGTCCTACGAATCAGCGCCGTGGTGTTGGCGAACGGATCGTCGCCCGCATCAGGCTCCATACAGAAGTAGCCTCGATACCCGCTTCGCTTGGCGATAGCAAACATTCGAGCGAGGTCGATGGTGTGCAGAGCACCGCTCTTGTCCGCGATGGTGTCCTTGACATGGCACATGTTGAACACGTGCTGAAACATTTTGGAGACACCGCGCGCGTTGCGGTCCGCATCGAAGCTGGGCCGCAGCGAATTGCCGAAATCGGGCAGCGCGCGCAGGTTGGGATTGTCCGCTTTTTCGATCACCGCGACGAGGAAGAATGGATCTTCGGCGACCGGCGAATCGTTCTCGAGGTTGACTACGATATTTTTCTTTGACGCGTATGACGCCATCTCGCCGAGCGATGCTGCGGCGAGATCGACGTTCGCCTCGCCGGGCGAGCGGCCGACGTGCTGACGCACGCTGGGCGATCCAAGCTCGACGGCGATGTCGATCCACTTCTTTCCGTACTCGACCGCATCGCGCCGCACCGCCGGATCGGGATCGTAGAAGCGTTTGCCCGATAGGCCGAGATCGGTGATGTGCGAGCCAGCGGCTTTCACGCTGCGCCGCATGGATGCGATGTAGGCAGGAGTTTCGGAGGAGAAATGACTGCTCAGAGGATTGATGTTATGGATATCGAAGCGCTCAGCCACGAGAGCGGCGAAATCGCGCACGTCGACCGCCTTCTTGGAGCGGTCGCGCGCACGATTGCCGGGCACGTCCATGATGCTCCGAAACGGCCATGACGTCACGGCCAAGCGTTCGCGCGGGCGCGTGGGGAACTCGATATCGGGGACCCCGGCTCGCGCCGCAACAGCGGCGGCCGTGCTCCACAGGGCGGCGTTGCGCATGAGATCGCGGCGGCTGATATTCACGATTTTTCTACTATACGCTACATCACGGAACGCGGCGTTATACTCAAACGCAGTATGCGCTTATCCCGCAGCTTCCCCTTCCTTCTGTGCGCCGCGGCGTTTGCGCAGCAGGCCGCAGCGCCGCCCCCGACTGCGGAGGTGCAGTCCGACAACCGCGTGCTGTTTCGCATCAAGGCGCCGGACGCCAAGGAAGTCTTTGTCAATCGCGAGGGTGCTAAGCGCGCGGAGATGACCAAGGGCGACGACGGCGTGTGGTCGCTCACAACCGAAGCGCTCGAGCCGGATTACTACGGTTACTCGTTTCAGATCGACGGAACTGCCGTCATGGATCCGCGCAATCCGTTGATCAAGCCGAATCTCCTCGGCATGCAGAACATGGTGCACGTGCCCGCGCCGCCATCCACACCGTGGGAGATGTCGGAAATTCCGCACGGGCAGGTGCAGCATCATTTCTATCATTCGGGCGTCGTAGGCGATAACCGCGACTTCTTTGTGTACACGCCGCCGGGTTACGACGCAACGGCCAAGCGCACCTACCCGGTGCTGTACCTGTTGCACGGTTTCAGCGATGACGCCAGCGCGTGGACGGCCGTGGGCAAGGCGAATCTGATCCTTGACCACATGATCGCGGAGGGCAAAGCCAAGCCCATGCTCGTAGTGATGCCGCTCGGCTATGGCGCACCCGAGATTCTGACGCGCAACGGACTGCGCTCGCCCGACCTGCGCACGCGCAACTACGATAACTTCCGCAAAGCGCTCACGACCGAAGTGATCCCGCAGGTCGAGAAGCAGTACCGCGTGAATCGCGATCGCAACTCGCGCGCGATCGCGGGGCTTTCGATGGGTGGGGCGGAATCACTGCTGACGGGGTTGAACGATCTCGATCAGTTCGCGTGGATCGGTTCGTTTAGCGCGGGCGGCGCTGGCAACGACTACGACAGCGCGTTTCCGGCGATGAACGGGAAAGCCAACCAGCGCATACGGCTGCTGTGGATCGCGTGCGGAACCGAAGACGGCCTGATCGCGAGTAATCGCAAGTTCAAAGACTGGCTCACGTCAAAGGGCGTGAAATTCACGAGTGTCGAAACGCCGGGCATGCACACCTGGATGGTGTGGCGGCGCAATCTCGCGGCGTTTACGCCGTTGTTGTTTCAGTAGGTGGGGCGGCCGGTCTTGCCGGCTGCCCATGCCCGGGTTGCAGCCGAA
>JAICMB010000385.1 GCA_025929455.1 Bryobacteraceae bacterium
ATCGCCCGCACGCCCATCAGCGCACGCCACAGGGTGCTGGCCTTGATCTCCTCGAGCTCGCGGCGCAATGAAGACTCCACGCTTTCTTTTTGCGCGCAACGCGAGTCAAGGTCGGCGGTCCGGATTCGAGCGGCTTCGAGCTGTTTAGACAGTTCGAGCGATTTTGCGATCACGCAAAATGTTTCCCGCTGCACCCGTGCGGCGCGTTCACGGCTTGCGGTCAGCTCCCGCTCGAGTTCGGCGCCGCGCGCCTCGAGCGCGGCCACCTGCTGGAGGGAGGCGCCGGCCGACAGGGCCGAGCGCGCCGCTTTGGCAGCCTGCTCGATTTCGTTCAAGGCACTGTCCATCGCCTTTTCGGCGAGCAGCGCCTTGTCGTCGAGCGCGCGCTTTTCTTCGAGCAGATCCTCCAGCCGGCCCAGCAAGGGTGGTGCGATCAATCGATAGCCGTCCACCAGCCGCGAAATCTCTTTCCAGTCCTGCCGCTCCGGATCGAACGCACGGCAAAGCCCGTACAGGCGATCCAGCACTTCGGGGGTCGGGCAGAAGTCGCTCGAAAAAACATGATGCCGTTCCGTTCGATCCAGGAACGCGTCGATCGCGGGATGCGCATCCTCGATCGGCACCGGCCAATGCACGCGCAGCGCCCGCGCCACCTTGGCGAAAGCGTTCCGCCAATCCGCAAGCAGGTCGTCGTAGGCAAGCAGGCTGCGCGGCATGCCGCGGGTCGCGGTCTCCGCTTCCACGAAGTGTTCCAGCCAGTTCAGGCAGGTCGTCCCGTAACGCAAGCCATCCCGGATGCCCAGGGAACGCGCGACCTCCGCGGGATGACGCACGACCAGCAGGGCCGCCGCGTCCAGCCCCGATTCGAGTAGCACCTCGCGCCACAACGGAACGAAGCGGCAAAGGCGCGGATCCTTGACCGCACAAAGCGCGCCGGCGTCGAACTCTTCGGATAGCAACCTGGCGAGCTTGCCGCGTGCCTTTTGTGCCGCGGCCGAAAGAAGCCAGCCTTCCGGCAGGGCGCGCGCGTCATGCCACGTCCTGTCCAAATCCTCCAGCAGTTCTTCATGGATGGCCACGACATCGGCGTGCTCCCAGAAGCCCGATCGATTGTCTTCCGCGGGCGGGAGCAGTTTGTTCCCGACCTCCGCGCCCAGAAGATTGAGGCAGCGCGTGACCGCCGACGTACCGCTGCGGTGCATCCCCAGGACGAGAATGACATTACGCGTTTCCGTGGTGTCCGGATGGCGCACACCGTTGGCCCTGGACAATGCCGTCGTCATGCCACGGTCTCCACGCTCAAATCCGGAAGGACGTGGAAGTCCACCGTGCCGGTCGCGATGCGGGTGGCGTCATGCGTCACCCGGAACATCAGGACGTCGATGATTCGATCGAGGTAGGTCTCGCCCTCCGGTTCGGCCGCGGTCACACCGGCGTTCATGAAATACACGCCCGGCGCGAGCATGGCGCGGAATCGAAAGCGGGCCTGCAACCGCTGGCCGGCCGAAACCGCCATGCCGTCCGCGAGGTTCGGCGCCGTGGCGGCGCCGCCGAGCTCGAGGCCGGTGATGGTCTTGATCATCATGCCCAGGCGGACTCCGACCGCGGCCGTCTGGAACAGGACGTCATATGTATATATGTATTCGCGGCCGGGCGAGAGGACGTTCACGTGCCGGCCCATCCGGGTCTCGATCCGTGGAGCGGAAATCAGCGCGCCGCGGGACTGGTAATGCACCGTACTGCGCGGCGTCATGGCTTCGTCGAAGTAGGCCGGTTCCTCGACCGCCCTGACCTCGACGTCTTTCACCGCCGCGGGAATCTCGTTCAACGACCCGCATCGCTGCTCGGATGCAATTGCCCGCAACGCCCCGCCGGCACGTGCGGCGATGGATTCCTGCTT
Source organism: Bryobacteraceae bacterium (assembly GCA_025929455.1). Next base: position 1,901 of record JAICMB010000385.1, read on the forward strand.
GATGGCTTCACGTACCGCAACCGTCTTGCCCGCCGGCGAATACAGGAGCTTGTGATAGCGCGGTACCACGAACCTGGGCGTGCCGTCGGCGAGCATTTCGCCGTCGTCGAGCAGGATCGCCCTGTCGCACAGTTCGATGACCGTGCCCGTCGCGTGCGACACGAAGAGGATGGTCGCGCCCGCGTCGCGAATCGCATCGATGCGCGCAAAGCACTTTCGCTGGAAAGCTTCATCGCCCACCGAAAGGGCCTCGTCCACCACCAGGACATCGGGCGACACATTGATGGCGACCGCAAAAGCCAACCGTACATACATGCCGCTGGAATAGGTCTTGATAGGCTGGTCGATGAAATCGCCGATCCCCGCGAAATCGAGGATGGCGTCGAAGCGGGCGTTCAACTCGTGCTCCGACAATCCATACAGGAGCCCGCTCAGGCGCACGCTTTCCCTGCCCGTGAATTCCGGATTGAACCCCGCGCCGAGTTCCAGCAGTGCCGCGACGCGGCCATTCACGGCAACCGTGCCGAGCGTGGGGTTCAGCGTTCCGCAGATCATTTGCAGCAGCGTCGATTTGCCCGAACCGTTGCGGCCCACGATACCGATCGTTTCGCCCTTGCGGACATCGAGGTTCACGTCGCGCACTGCCCAGAACTCGCTGAAGTAATTCCGCACGGGCCGGCGCAGCGCGCGCTGCACGCGCGGCAGGATCATCTGTTTCAACCGGTCGGCCGGCTGCGCGTAAACCTCGTAGCGCTTGGACAGGCCCTGGATGCGGATGCTGAAATCTTCAGACGACATCGGCGAAACCCTTGCGCGTCCGTTCGAACCAGGCGAACGCGAACCAGGCGAACAACGACGCGACCACGGCGTACGCGGCGAGGTGATCCCAGCGCGGCGCGCGGCCCCAGATCAGGACGTCCTGCGCCGCTTCCGCGATGACGGTGAGCGGGTTGAAGTAGAGGGCGAAGCGGAAGCGCTCGGGAATCAGCGCGGCGGGATACAGGATGGGCGCCAGGAACAACAGCGCCGTGGTGGCGATGCCCATTGCCTGCTTCAGGTCGCGCAGGTAAACGCCCAGCGCCGCCAGCAACCAGACCGTCCCCGCGACGAACGGCAGGAAGCAGGCGATGACGACCGGAAAGAAAATCGCCGTCCATGGAAGCCGGCCCATGACCCACGGCGAGATCACCAGCAACGCGATCGTGGATACGCAAAGATGGAACAGCGCGGAGCCGAGCGTACTCCACGTCAGCGTCTCAAGCGGAAACACCACGCGCTTGACGAAGTTGGTGTTCTCGACGACGAGCGTGGTGGCGCGATTGGCGCATTCCGAAAAAAACGTATTGATGTTCAATCCGGCGAACAACACCATCGCGTACTGGAACGGATCGCTCGCCTGCGCATTCCAGCGCGACTTGAAGATCACCCCGAACACCAGGGTGTAGATGACCAGCATCAGCAAGGGATTGAAGAACGACCACAGCAGACCGGCGAACGAGCCGCGGTAGCGTCCCGCCACGTCCCGGCGCGTCAGCTGGACCACCAGCGCGAAATGGCGCGTCAATGCGAGGTAAGGCGAAACCGGGTCCGTCAGCCGGTAGGCGGATGTCGTCATGGAAAACGTGTTCTCCGTGTCGCGAAGCTTTGGTTGCGAGGAGGCGGATGAGGACCCATGCATCGCCGGGCGGCATGCGTCTTAGTACCGGCAGGCCTGCGAAAAGGTTGCTTCCGGCGATCGCATCGGCACGAACCGCTTTGCCTCCGGACACGCAACCTTTGCGGTGCGACCAGGCACCTATTCGCGATCGCGATCGACAGTCGAGCGAACGCGGCCGCACGTCCGACCGGATGTGCAACGGGAACGTGCTAGGGCCCGTTAACGCTGCGCCAAACGGCCGCGCCGTCGGCCCTTTGTCTGCAGGGCAAGGAAGAGCGAGGAAGACGTATGTCGATACTTCGACGAGCGATGACGCAGCCATGCGGGCAAAGGGCCACGGCCCTTCGGGTTGCTCCGCAGCGGCCGCCATACTGCGTCGCGCGCCTCGACCATAGTCTGGCTATGGCGCTGCGGCGCGCGACCTTGTCTGACAGCCGCTGCGGAAGCAACGCGGCTCGCTTGGCGCAGCGCTAACAGGCCCAAATGCGAGTCGTCCGGTTTCTGCTTTCGAGCCTGCTGCTTGCCGGTGCCGTCATGGCGTCGACGATCGCGCTTCGGGTGCAGGCGCAGACGGCCCATCCTTCGGGTCTCTCGAGCCAGCTGACCGAGCAGGACTTCAAGCGCAT
>JAICMB010000268.1 GCA_025929455.1 Bryobacteraceae bacterium
CGAAGCCATCTGCATCATCGAGTTTGCCGACGGCGCCGTCGGTCTAGTTTAGAACAGTTGGGCGCGGCGCGGGGGCATGGACGACCACATAGAGATCTATTGTGAGGGCGGCATCACCAACGGCAATTTGCACATGGGTAATGCGCTGCCGACATACAGCGAGTACGGTTTCGGGTACGCCGTCGAGAAGGCGCCCACTACGACCGGATGGACGTATCCCGTGTTCGACGAGCTATGGAACTACGGGTTTCCGCACGAGATGCGCCACTTCGCGCGCTGTGTGCGCGGCCGCGAAACGCCGCAGGCCACGGGCGAGGACGGCAGGGTGGTGCTCGAAGTGATCTGCGCCGGCTACGCCTCCGCCGGCGAGACCCGCAAAATCGCGCTTCCCTTCCGGCCGCAAAACGTACAGCGGCCGATCGATCTGTGGAAGAAGGCGGGACCGGCCGCGCGCGCATGATCCCGCCGCCGCGCATGCTGCAGAACATCAGAAACCAGCCGGAGTCGCTCGCGCGCGTGCTGGAGCATCAGTTCGGCGACGGGCGCTCGGCGCTGCTTGCGGCCGCACGCGTGTTGCACGATGCGCCGCGGATCGTGGTAGCGGGCATGGGCGCGTCGTTTTATGCGGCGCTGCCGTTTGTCTATTACCTGAACGCACGCGGCGTGCCCGCGCATTACATCGAAGCCGCGGAGTTGCTGCACTATGGCGAGCGCTTGGCATCCGGCGCGGCCGTGGTGCTGGTCTCGCGATCCGGCGAGAGCGTCGAAATCGCGAAGCTTCTGGATGCGTTGCGCGAAACGGGCGCGAAGATGATCGGCGTGACAAACGAAGTCAACAGCACTCTGGCGCGTGGAGTGGGCACAGTCGTTTTGGTCAACAGCCTGCCCGACGAGATGGTCGCGGTACAGAGCTACACCGCGACGGTGCTTACGATGCTGCTACTCTCGGCAGCGGCTACGGACGGACTGGATGAGGTTTATTCCGCCGCCGCTGCGCTCCCCGGCGCGCTTTCGCAAACCATCGAAGCTTCGTATGAGCCGCTCTCGGGCGCCGGTCCCATTTACATATTGGGCCGCGGGCCTACGCTCGCCTCAGCGCACGAAGGCGCGCTGCTGTTTCACGAAACGGCCAAGCTGCCCGCCGTTGCCACTCCTGCCGGAACGTTCCGGCACGGGCCGGTCGAAGTGGTCGCGCCCGGTTTCAGCGCCATTGTTTTCGCGACAGAACCGGCGACGCGTGAACTCGATGCGCGCCTCGCCGCCGATCTGCAGCGTATGGGCGCGGATGTACGCACGGTTGCGCACGATGGGACCTGGCCGATTCCAAATGTCGATCCCGTGTTCCTCCCCGTGATCGAGATCGTGCCGGTGCAGATCGCGGCATTGCGCGCGGCGGAGCAGCGCGGCATACGTCCAGGCGAGTTCCGCTACGTTTCGCAGATAACTACTCAAGAAAGCGGGTTCCAGGCATACGGCCACTGACGAGCGCGCGATCGGCGTCGACATTGGCGGCAGCAGCACCAAGATCGCCGTCGTGACTGCTGCAGGCGAAGCGCTTGCCATCGAAACCGTTCCAACCACGGCTGAACACGGCTTGGCTTCGTTTTTGCGAAGCGTGTTCGAGGCCGTCGAGCGCCTGTGCAGGGCACACGCGCCGGATACACGCATTGGCATTGGCGTCGCCGGCTTCGCCGACCCCGAGCGCCGCTGCATGTTCTTCAACGCGAATCTGCCGTGGCTGGAGCGCTACCCGCTCGCCGACGCGTTCGAGCAGCGCTTCGGCGGCAAGGTCGAGCTCGACGCCGATTCAAACGCGGCGTGCTTAGCCGAGTATCGCTGGGGCGCCGGCCGCGGAAGCCACCGGTTCCTGTGTATTGTCATCGGCACGGGCGTGGGCGGGGGCATGGTCGTCAATGGCGAGTTGGTTCGTTTCGCGCACGGCGGGCTCGGCGATTTCGGCCACGTGATTGTGGATCCCGATGGTCCTGCCTGCGAGGCCGGCTGCCACGGCTGCGCCGAAGCGATGATCGCCGCGCCCGCGCTGGCCGCCCGCGCACAATCGTTCGCACCCGGCGCTACCACGCGCGAAGTCATCGAGAGGGCGCGCGAGGGTGACGAAAACGCCCGCGCGCTACTGGCTCGCGCGGGCCGCTGGCTCGGGATCGCGCTCGCCTCGCAAACGGTGATCACGTTTCCCGATTGCATCGCCGTAGGCGGCGGTGTCGCGGAAGCGGGCGAGTTGCTGCTTGCGCCCGCACGCGCCCAGTTTGAGCACTCAACAGGCGCGTTTTACCGCGAGGGCGTCCGCATGGTCGCCGCGCGACTCGGCTGGAAAGCAACGGTGATGGGCGCCGCCGCCCTCGTGCTATGACGCAGCAGCCGTGGCGCGGGCGGTCTTGCTGCCTGCGCGTGCCTCTGCTGTACTGATTGCAATGAACCGCCTCGCAACTACGCTGTGCGGGATCGAACTGCGCAACCCCGTGCTGGCCGCCTCCGGCACCTACGGATACGGCGTTGAGTTCGCTTCCGTCGCGGATCTCAACGCAATCGGCGGCGTGGTCGTGAAAGGCCTCTCGCGCGAGCCGATCGAAGGCAATCCCGCGCCGCGTTTGTGGGAAACCCCGTGCGGCATGATCAACTCCGTCGGCCTGCAAAACATAGGCGCGCGCGCGTTCGTTACGGAAAAACTGCCCGCCTTGCGCGGCTATGATGCGCGCATTTTTTGCAACGTATTCGGCTACGACACGGACGATTACTTAGAGGTCGTGCGCATTCTCAACGACGCCGACGGCATCGCAGCGTATGAGCTGAACGTGTCCTGCCCCAACACCAAGCACGGGGGCATGTTCTTTTCGAGCGATCCATCGCTGCTCGCCGAAGTCACCGCTGCCGTTATCGCGATCGCGCGCCGTCCGATCATCGTAAAGCTGTCGCCCAACGTCGCGCGTGTCGACGTGCTCGCGAAGGCCGCTGAAGACGCCGGTGCGAACGCGATCAGCCTCGTGAACACGTTCGTCGCGCTCGCCATCGACGCGCACACGCGCCGTCCCCGTGTCGGTGCTGGATTCGGCGGCTTATCCGGCCCTGCTGTCAAGCCCATCGCACTGCGCATGGTTTACGAAGCGGCCCGCGCAGTGCGTATTCCCATCATTGGCCTCGGCGGCATCGCCACTGGCGAAGATGCCGCCGAGTTTCTGATCGCCGGGGCCTTGGCAGTGCAGGTCGGCACCGCAAATTTTCGCGAACCCGCAGCCCCCCAGCGCATAGCTTGCGAATTGGACGAGTTGGTCCGATCGGAAAAACTCCCCAACGTGCGCGAGCTCTGCGGGACGGTGCGAATTTAGGCGCGTTTGCGGCGCAGCAGCGCCAGTCCACTCAGGGCCGCGCCAAGCAGCGCGAACGTGGCCGGCTCTGGCGTAGCACGAACATCGGTAACGCCCAGGGTCACATTGTCCATTGCGAAATGCGTGCCACTGCCGGTGTAGCCCGGGTGCTGTTCGCCGCCCGCGCTTACGAAGTTGACCGTATCGATGTTTGCCCAATTGAACGAATAGAGAGTCGGCGCCGTGGCGCTCGGGATCACGGTCATTTCGTCGACAATGTTCCCGTTCAGCAAACCCTGAATTCTCACGTTCAGACCATCGTTCCAGGCCGCGGTGATATATACGCTGATCAACGTGAATGGGTTCGTGCTCGAAAAGCTGGCGGGGTCGCCAAACGCGTTATACGCCACATTGTTCGGACTCACGATTCCAGCCTGATACCCGCTCGGGTTGCTGTTGTAATTCACGCCATCGAGTGCAAAGAAATTGTCCCAGTTCAGCCCGGCATACCCGTTCGCGATCTGTATCCCCCCACTGGCCGACAGATCGTCAAACGTTACAGTCCCGGCAGCCGCGGGCAAGCTCAACAGCGCGGCCGCACCCAGCACACCAAAAAGCATGCGAAGTTTCATATTCGTGTGTTCCTCGAAGTGAAGAGTTTCAACTTCGCCAGTATGAGGAACACACTCGCAACGCACACTCCCGCGATAGTTCCGGTACCGCGCCCCGCCGAGCGATTTCGTTCTAGTACCGGCCGCGGTCTGCCCGCAAATCCCGCAAGGCCCGCAAATCGCGCGACAGCCTGTTGCGGTCGCGCGCCTGCAACGTATTGCGCTCCACCACGTTCTTCACGTCGTCGATGGCCTCGTCCAGGCGGTCTTTCGAGAATTTGCCCTCGCGCAGGTTGCGGTCGAAGTCCGAGAGATGCTTCAGCGCGTTGTCCAGCCGCTCGCGTTCCTTGTCGTTGCGAGTCCCGAGGCTCTTCACGTTTTGCAAATCGTCCTGTACGTGCTGTACCAGCTCGCGCGCGTCTCGATGACGGCCATGCTGCGCCACCGCGGCGGGCGCCAGCGCAATGGTAAATGCAATCAGCAAAGCTACGATATGCTTCATACGCGCATCATTGTAGCGGGGAATCGCCGAACTTTCACGCGTTCTGCGGCTGCGGAGCGCCTTTCTTGCCGCGCCGCAGCCATTTCATGATCGACAGTACGCTGCCGGCCACGAACAGCGCGATGAGGCCGATCATTGTCCATTCAAACGGTCCCGACTTGGCGATGCTGATGATGCGCTTCCCAAAGAACACCGCGAGCAGGCCTACCAGCGTGAATCGCACCACGCGCGACACCGCGATCAGCGTCAGTTCCTTCCAGCGGGGATATTCGAACGCCGACGCCGCCGCTACCACAGCCGTGAACGGAAACGGCGGCGGCGCGAGCGACGCAAAGATGAGGGACGCCGCGGCGCGGTCGCCGATCTTCTTCTTCAGATAATCGAATCGCTTCTGCGAAACCAGTTTTTTCAACCCCTCTTCGCCTTCTTTACGCGCCACCAGGTCCAGCAGGAAGACGCCGCACACCGACCCCAGCGCGGCCATCGGCGCATAGAACCAGAGATGGCCGGGGTGCTGCGAAGTCAGGCCGATGATCAGCAGGTCGTTGCCTAGCGGCATGAAAAGAAACGATGAGTCGAGCGTGCCTAGAATCAGCAGCCCCCACGGCCCCAAGTGGGCGAGGATCAGGTAAGCGTGCTTAACAAAGGCATCCAAGAGATGTTCCTGTCTGGTGGACGCCGTTTAAAGTGAAATTGCACCGCAATCGCGTTAGCTGCGTCCGCCCTAACGCGCTGATCAATGGGAATTTTCCGATGTAACATTGTGTTCCGGGTAGGTGTCGAATAGAACGATGATTGACTCGGCAGCCAGACTTGCATCGACTGAAGAATCGCCGGTTTTAAACGGTCTGAGGGAGAGCGACATTCGTGCCGAGCTCGACCGGATCCTAAAGAGCCGCGTGTTCATCCATTCCCACCGCATCCGGCGGTTCCTGCAGTTCGTTGTAGACGAATGCCTGCTTGGCCG
>JAICMB010000669.1 GCA_025929455.1 Bryobacteraceae bacterium
ACCTGGTTCGAGAAGCCCTGATTACTGGTGCCGTACGCGTTGTTGTCCACACCGTCCAGCAGATAGTTGTTGAAGGTGCTGCGCAGGCCGTTTACGTTGAACGAGCCTTCGCGCGTGAGCACCGTAACGGCGCTGCCGGTGCCGATGGGCGAGACTTTCGTGCCGGAGGTCAGGAGCACGAGTGAGGAATATTGGCGGCCATTCAACGGCAGTTCGATGGTGGTCTGGTGCGTGATCACCTGATCGCGCTGACTGGTGTCGGTTTCAATCAAAGGAGCGGCCGCCGCGACTTCCACGGATTCAGTGACGGCGCCCACTTTCAGCGATAGATCGACGCGCTGGCGCGCGCTGACGTTCACAGCGATGTCGCGTGCAATCGCTTTGGAGAAGCCGGGCGCTTCCGCGGTTATCTGATACTGGCCGACGCGCACGGTCGGAAATTCGTAATCGCCATTGGCGTCGGTGCGCGTGGTTGCCGTAATGCCGGTCTGCTGGTTGGTCAGCGTGATCGCCGCGCCGGGTACAACGGCGCCATTGGGATCGCGCACGGTGCCGAGCACGCTTCCGGCTTCAAATTGTGCGAAAACCGCCGGCAAAAACAGGAAGAATACCGCCCATAACCCCGCTGCAATTTTGCCCATATTGGGAAACACTACCATGGGCGGCGCGCGTTGAAAAGGGTGGTTAATGCCGGAAATGACGGACGCCGGTGAACACCATGGCGAGGCCCAGCCGGTCCGCGGCCGCGATCACGTCGTCGTCGCGCACGGATCCGCCGGGCTGAATTACCGCCGTTATGCCGTGCTTGGCCGCTTCCTCAACGCCGTCCGGAAACGGGAAGAATGCGTCGGAGGCGAGCACGGCGCCGTCCAGCGGTAGCTGCGCCTTCATAGCGCCGGTCTTCACGGCGTCGACGCGGCTCATCTGCCCGGCGCCGGTGCTGACGATTTGCCCGGCACGCGCGTATACGATGGCGTTCGATTTGACGTGCTTGCACACGCGCCAGCCGAACTCGAGCGCGCGCCATTCGTCTTCGGTGGGAGAACGTTTCGTTTTGACCTGGGCAGTTGCGCGATCCAACTTTCCGGTGTCGGGCGTCTGTGCGAGGAAGCCGCCGCTGATGGATTTGACCACCAGATCTCCTTCGGGAGTGGGCTTCACACGCAGCGCACGCAGGTTTTTCTTCGCCGCAATCACGGCACGCGCTTCGGGAGTGTAATCGGGCGCGGCAATCGCCTCCGTGAATATCTTGGTCAGCTCGCGCGCGGCTTCTTCATCCACGGTCCGGTTGAACGCGAGCACGCCGCCGAACGCGGACACCGGATCGGCTTCGAGGGCTTTGCGATACGCCTCCGCCAGCGTGTCGGCCTCGGCGCAGCCGCACGGATTGGTGTGCTTGATGATCGCCGCCGCGGGCCGGTCGAACTCCTGGATGAGCTGCCACGCCGCGTCGAGGTCGACGAGATTGTTGTAGGACAGTTCCTTGCCCTGCAGTTGTTCGGCGCCCGCGACACCGCCCTTGCGGTTCGAATACAGCGCGGCCATCTGGTGCGGGTTTTCGCCGTAGCGCAACGCGAGCGCGCGCGGCACACGAATGTCGAGCGTTTCAGGTAGCGACGAAACCTCGGCGCCTTCACGCGAGAGGCGCGCGCTGATGGCGCGGTCGTAGGCGGCGGTGATGGAGAACGCTTTTAACATCAGCCACCACAGCGTGTCGCGGTAAAGCTTGTTCTCGCCTCCGCGCATTTCCGCGAGAATTGCCGGGTAATCCTCGGGAGAGACCACGACCGCTACGTCCTGCCAGTTCTTCGCGGCCGCGCGAATCAGCGTGGGGCCGCCGATGTCGATATTCTCGATGAGGTGTTCGAGCGTGGCGCGGGGTTCCGCCGCGGCTTTTTCGAACTGATATAGATTTACGACCACCATGTCGATGGTAGGGATGCCGTGCTCGTCGAGCGACCGCATGTGCGCGGGATTGGAGCGCATCGCCAGCACACCGCCCGCAATCCGTGGATTGATCGTTTTTAAACGACCGTCGAGCATCTCCGGGAAGCCCGTCACTTCCGCTACCTCGCGCACCGGTATGCCCGCCTGCTCGATGGCGCGCGCGGTGCCGCCGGTCGAAATAAGGTCGACGCCCAGTGCGCTCAATTCGCGTGCGAAGGCTACGATTCCGGTCTTGTCCGTAACACTGATTAACGCTCGCTTGATTTCCGCCATTCCCTACAATGGTAATGTGCAAGCGGCCGCTTGCCGCATTTCAACGAAAAAGGAAATCGAGTGGCGCATCCAGTGACGTTGATTCCGGGTGACGGCATCGGGCCGGAAGTAGCCGACGCGTGCGTGCGAGCAGTGGACGCAACGGGCGCGCAGATTGACTGGGACCGAGCGGACCTGAACGCCGAGATCATTAAGAAGGCGGGCGAAACGCTGCCGAAGCACGTGCTCGATTCTCTCGAGCGCACGCGCGTGGGCTTGAAAGGGCCGGTCACGACACC
>JAICMB010000376.1 GCA_025929455.1 Bryobacteraceae bacterium
AGCCGCCGAAACGCCACGTCCTGATGCACAGCCATCCTAGGTCCTGCATCGGATCGCCGGTCTGCGCGAGTTCCCAGTCCAGGATACAGCGGATGCCCTCTTCGCCCACGATCATATTCCCGGTGCGAAAATCGCCGTGCACAACGGTGAGGCGCTGATTGCGCGGCACGTTCTTCGCGGCCCAGCGCAACGCGAGTTCGAGCGCAGGCAGCCTGAAGTTGTAGTTATCGACGATCCTGCGATGTGCCGCGACATGCGCTGCGGCGTCCTGGCGCATCAGAAATGGCGCCTCGGCCGGATCCATTGCATGAATCGCGGCGAGAATCTCGCCGCACTGCCGCGCCATCACGCGGCGCGCCGCCGCGAACCGCTCGTCGCGCACGATTCGGGCGCCGAGGGTCTCTCCCGCGACGCGCTCCGTGATGTAGCCTTCACCCAGCCCGTCCGCCGGCTCCAGGATTGCGATCACTCGCGGCGCTGGAGCGCCGGCGCGCGCGGCCGCGATCATCAGGCGGGCCTGCTCCGCGGGAGTTACTTGTGCGATGATCCCGGCGACCGGATCGAAAGTTTGGGTGCCGAGTTGAAGGATGAATTGCCGGCGCGCTCCGGCGGCGGCAATCGCCTCACCGTCGTCGCTCGCATCGAAGGACATCGTCGTGCGATTCGCGCCGCCGGTCAGGCTCTGCAGGTCGTGCACTTTCGCCGGCCGGCCGGTATGGCGCGCGAGCGCCATCTCAAGCCAGGTCAAAAACGCGTCATCGCTCATGCAATGCGTCCGCGCGCGTGGCGCCGCTATTCGCTCGCCCTGGCCCTGCTGCCGAAACCGAACATCACCTGCGCAACGCGCCGCATCTGTATCTCCTCCGCACCTTCGGTGATCCGATAGCGTCGGTGATGCCGGTAAATATGCTCGAACGGTTTGTGGCGCGAATATCCCATGCCCCCGTGAACCTGCATCGCGCGATCGGCCGCCTCACAGACCAGCCGGTTCGCGCGATAGTTGCACATCGCAACCTTGTCCGACAGTTTCTCCGCCACCTCGGGCTTGGACATCTGGTCCATCTCCCACGCCGTCTTGTGGATCAGCGCACGGAGCATCGCGGCCTCGGTCTGATGCTCGACCAGCGGCCATTGGATGGCCTGGTTGGTGGCAAGCGGCTTGCCGAAAGGCTTACGTTCTTTCGCGTACTTGACGCTTTCGTTGATGCAATATTGCGCCGCGCCGAGCGAGGACGCCGCCTGCCGGATACGATTCTCGTGCACGAAGTGCTGCGCGACTTCCAGCCCGTTTTCCGGATCGCCGAGCGTCGCATCACCGGGTACGTACACATCCGTGAGCGAAATTCGCGGATGGTCGGTCGGCATGTTGAAGGTCCAGAGATATTCCTCGATTTTAAATCCCTCGCTCTTCACCGGAACGATAAAGCAGGTGATGCCCGTGGCGCCGCCGTCACGTCCGCTGGTGCGGGCGAACACGAAGTCATGGGTTGCGACGTGCAGGCCCGTGTTCCAGATTTTCGCGCCGTTGATGCGCCAGCCGTCACCTTCGCGAACGGCGCGCGTTTCCATCCAGGTGGCGTCGGAACCGTGACTCGGTTCGGTCAAACCGAAGGCGACGCTTAACGAACCGTCGAGGATTCCAGGAATAAACGCTTCCTTCTGCTCTTTGGTGCCGAAGTCGCGGAACATCAGGACCGTCGGCAGGTTTCCGACGATCGAACTTTCGTTCTGAAGATCGTTATGCAGGCCCAGCCCTTTGGCCGCGAGGTGCTCGCGGATAATCGCCATCGCGAAGTTGGAGCCGTTCTTGCCGCCGTATTCCCTGGGTAGTGCGAAGCGATAGTGCCCGGCCCGGTCGGCGCGCCGGCGCATCTCGGCCAGCAGGTCCTCCCATTCATGGCGCGGCAGGCCGCCGCGTTCGAAGTCGGTGCGCGCCCATTCCCGGCGGTGGTCGAAGAAGCGGACGTTGTCGTTTTCACGTTCGAGCGGCTTGATTTCGCGCTCGATGAAAGCGTCCAGTTCAGCAAGGTACGCGGTGATTTCGGCGGGGATTTTGAAGTCCAACGGCGGCGCTCCTGTAGCAGTATTCCGTGGCGCCCTGCCCTTTCAACGTAGCTATCGGCCGGGCACCCGGGCTTCGCCCAGAGTATGCAAACCGGACGCCGTGGAACAAACCCAAACGCGAGCGCTGGCACGAACGCCCGCGAGCCTGCTCGACGCGCCTGGCGAGTGCGATCCGGCGCTTTGTTTTCGGTGGCATCCAGTATGCCCCGGACGTATGATGCGCAGACCTATTGCAGCACCCGTTGGAGGTAGACCGCGATGAAATTCATGTACTTTTTTCTCCCCAGCATTCCGGCAACGATGGAAGAACGGCGTGCGCTACGCCCGATCGCGAGCCGCACCGACCGCTGGCAGCGCATGTTTCAAGAGGTAGTGGAGATTTCTCAACTGGCGGAGGAAATGGGCTTCGACGCGGTCTGCTTTCCCGAGCATCACCTTCACAGCGAAGGCCTCGAGATGGGCAGCTTGCCGCTCCTCACGCAGCACGTGATCCACAACACCAAACGCATCAAGGTCGGCCCCATCGGCTACGTTCTGCCTGGATGGAACCCGCTGCGCCTCGCGCTCGAAATTGCGTATCTGGATCAGTTGACCAAGGGCAGAACTTTCGTGGGCTTCGCCCGCGGTTATCAAGCCCGCTGGCTCAACCAGATGGCGCAGAAGATTCACGTCTCCGCGACCGTTAGCGATAAGAGCGAAACCGACCGTATCAATCGCGAGGCCTTCGAAGAGGTCTTCCGGTTTCTGAAACTGGCATGGGGCGACGAACCCTTCCGTTTCAAGGGTAAGCACTACGAGTATCCGTCTCCGCAGGAGGGGATAGCGTGGCCGCCGCATCAATGGACGCGCGAGTTTGGCTTCCCCGGTGAAGTCGATGAAGAAGGACGCATCCAGAAGATCAACGTGATTCCCAAGCCGTATCAGAAGCCGCATCCCCCGCTGTTCCAGGCCTTTTCGATCAGCGAAGAAACCGTGCGCTGGTGTGCTCGCGAGGGCATTACGCCGACCATCCTGATCTCGCAGCCGCCGCTGCTGCGCAAGCTGGTCGAGGCGTACCAGGAAGAGGGAAGAAAGGCCGGACGGACGTTAAAGCTGGGGGAAAGCGTCGGCGTGCTGCGCGCCGTCTACCTGGCGGACAACCACGCGCAGGCGGACAAACTGGCTCAAGAAGGGGTGTTGGGGACCGGCTTCCGTCAATTCTTCTACCATTTCGGTTTCTTCGAAGCCTGGCGCGAGCCTGCAGACGACGCCAAGTACGGCAAGAAATTACTGCCGATCGAGGAAGCTACCATCGCACGTATGGAGCGAAACGACTTCGCGTACATGGGCACCGTCGAGGACGTGCGCAAGAGGATGGACGCACTGGTGGAGAACGTGCATCCGGAATGGTTTGTCTGGCAGGGTGATCAGGGAGTGCTACCGCTCGCCGAGGCCAAGCGGCAGGTCGAGGTTTTCGGCAAGGAACTGCTCCCGCGGTACAAGTAGATGCAGCGCGGCTCGTGCCGCTCACCGCAGATGCGGCAGCACCTCTTCGCCGAAGAGCTGGAGGGATTGCATCGTCTCGGCGCGGCGCGGACCAAGCGGCACGCGGCTCCGAATGATGAGATAGTCGGCGCCTAGCGCGTCGCACCAGTACTTGGCGCGCTCGACGCACGTTTGCGGATCGCCAAGCACCAGGAACTTGCGCATCTTGGCCACGGTGAAATCCGACTCGCTCTGGAACTCCGGATTCGGCGTCAACAGGCCGTAGCGGTAGTAATAGAGCATGTCCTGAACCCACAGTTCGCCGAAAGTGCGCTCCGCCTCCTCCTGGGTCCTCGCAACCCATCCGTCGCGCATCAGCACGACCATCGGGCGCCGGCCATGTTTCGCCGCTTCCTCGCGATAGATGTCAGCCTGACCTCGCAGGGTCTCGAACGAATCCCAAAAAGGCAGAATCGCCCACGCGTCACCGAGACGCCCGGCGCGTTTGATCGCTTCAGGATAGGCCGCGCCGATCCAGAGCGGCGGCCCACCGGGCTGATACGGCTTCGGCGAGAGCAGCACGTTGTCGAAATGATAGCGTTTGCCGTGGAACGAGTACTTGCCGGTGCTTGCCCACGCTCCGCGAAGAATTTCGATCGACTCCTCGAAACGCGAGAAGCGCTGTTTGTGTGGCTCGCCGAAGAGGTTGAAGTAGTCAGGATGGTAGCCCATCCCCACGCCGAGCCTGACTCGCCCGCGGGAGAGGTTA
>JAICMB010000641.1 GCA_025929455.1 Bryobacteraceae bacterium
CCGACTGCCCGTAATGCCTGTGATCAGATACCCGCCCGCGGCATTCGGACTGTCCCCGGTTATCAACGTCCCGCCGGCGGTAATTCCGGAACCGGAATAGCTCCAGTCCCAGAGCATCGACGCATTCGCCGGAACTCCCGCACAAACAGCCGCTGCGAGCGTTCCCGCCATAACCGTGATATCGCGGAGGACCCGCGCGAATGAATAGAGGCGCATTTGAACAATAGATCAAACCCGTTCGCAACCATTTCGCTATTATCGAAGCGCCGTCATCGCCGGTAACAAATCACCCCACTTTATTCACCCAATCCCCTCAGCAACTTACAGCCATTCTTAAAAACCACCGCTCGTTTTCGGCCCCTCGCCTGATAACGTGAAGCCGGAATGAGCAAGCGCAATCGCAACAAGAATCCCTGGCTGTCACGCCGCCCCGAAACCCCCGCCGCCGCCGCTGCCACCGGCCCGCGCACTCCCGAAGGGAAAATGATCTCCTCCGAAAATTCGCGCGTTCACAGCCTGACCGGCGACCACATCGTCCTCCCGCACGAAGACGCCGCCGCCTACGAGCGCCTCCTCTCCGGACTCATGATCACCTACCGTCCCGAAGACGAATCCGAAAAACTGCTGGTCCAACACGCCGCCGAATCCCAGTGGCTCATCCTTCGCGCCGCCCGCCTCGAAGCCGCACTCATGACCCTCATCGCCGCCGGTGAAGACGCCAAGCCGTCCACCCCCGACCAGCGCATCGCCGCTTACATGCTCTCCAAACCGGGCGACGCCCTCGCAAAAGCCCTCCGCTACCGCACCTCCGCCGAGCGCTCGTTCTACCGCGCCGTAAAAGAGCTCGACCGCATCGCCGATCTCCGAGCCCAAGCCGAAGAAATCGCAACCACTTACACCCCCAACCAGTTCGTTTCGCAAAACGGCCTGAAAGCACCTGTAGGACAGGCGTCCACGCCTACACTAACCGCACCAGGGCTTGGTGGGGCAGGTTGGCAACCTGCGGCCGATTGTCAATCGGCCTCGCCCGCCACCGCAGAATGAGGCCCCGACCCGCTATGGTCTTTCGCGAAAGCCGGTTCCTTGTAGCTAGACGCGGCCTCCCGCCAGTCCTGCCGCTGACGCCGGCTGCGGCATCCGCGCGAAAATAGTCCCAATGCAGGTCCTCTCTGTCACCAACCCGCCCGCGCCGCGCGACGACTATTACCGCGCGCTCGAGGACGGCGGCGTTCTTCTGTTCCCGTCCACGCCGTTCGCCATCCCGGACCGCGACTATCTCACGCGGGTCTCGGGCACCGGCAAGGCGTATCACAAGAACATCGCCTACAAACCCGCGCAGGACGCGTTAACCGGCTACGACAAAACCGCCACCGATGACGCCGCGAAGCTCAAGCAAATCCTGCGCGCATATTCGCAATCCGCCATCGATCTGGTCTCTACCGTTCTGCCGCGCTACCGCCAGAACTGGCGCGTCGACTACGCCAGTTTCCGCCCCGAAGAGGAGGAAGGCCGCGACCTGCCCTGGAAGAAACGCAACGACCTGCTGCATGTTGACTCCTTCCCCAGCCGGCCCACCAATGGCGCGCTCATCATGCGCGTGTTCACGAACGTGAATCCCGAAAAATCGCGCGTCTGGCTGACCGCGCCGCCGTTCTCATCCATCGCCTCGCAATATGCGCGCGCCGCCGGCCTCGATCGCATTGCCTCGGAGGCGTCATCGCCCGTAAACGGCATCCGCCGCGTCGGCGTACGTGCGCTTCAATCGCTCGGCGCTCGCGTTCCCGACCGTTCGCCGTACGACCGCTTCATGCTCGGGTTCCACGACTATCTGAAAAGCAACGGCGAATTCCAATCCGGCGGTGACAAATTTCGCACCGAATTTCCGCCCGGCGCGACCTGGATGGTTTTCACCGACATCGTGCCGCACGCGGTTCTTTCAGGACGCTTCGCGCTCGAACAGACCTTCATCATCGCGCGCGAAAGCCTGCTCGATCCCGCGAAAGCGCCGGCGTCGATTCTGGAACGGCTGTCCGGTGCCACGCTCACGTACGGCGCACCCCGCGCGGCGGCAATGTGAAAACCGCGGCCAACCTTTTCCACTCGCGCTCGTCCTAGCGAGGAGGCATCATGAACTGGATCGGCAGCTTCTGGCAGGATATCCGCTACGGCGCGCGCCTGTTGCGCATGAACCCCGGCTTCTTCCTCGTCGCCACGCTCTCGCTCGCTCTCGGCATCGGCGCCAACACCGCCATCTTCCAACTCCTCGATGCCGTGCGCCTGCGCATGCTTCCGGTCCCGCACGCCGAACAGCTCGTGCGGCTCAAAATCGCGGACAACGACCACTGCTGTTCCGGCAATTTCTCTGACCGCCACCCCGATCTCACTTACCCGCAATGGGAGCAGATTCGCGACCGCCAGCAGGCCTTCTCCAGCTTGTTCGCGTTCGGCGATACGCAGTTCAATCTCGCGCAGAGCGGCGAAGCGCATTTCGCGCAGGGGCTGTGGGTCACCGGCGATTTCTTTCGCACGCTGCAGGTGCCGCCGCTGCTCGGCCGCTTAATCGGGCCGGAAGACGACCGCCCCGGCTGCGGATCACCCGGCGTAGTCATCAGCTATCCGTTCTGGCAGCGGCAGTTCGGCGGCGA
>JAICMB010000846.1 GCA_025929455.1 Bryobacteraceae bacterium
CGCCATGCGATTTCGCCGAGTTCCTGGTAGTTGAACGGCATGTCGGGCTCGATGGCGGCGTCTTTCTTAAATTCGTCCGCGGCATGCTCGTCATGGCCGAGCCGCCGGTAGGCGACGCCGAGATAATAGTGCGCGAACGCCAGATTAGGGGCCTCCTGCTCGGTTTTTTGGAACTGTTGTAACGCCGCGCGGTCCTGCTCGCGCGAGAGATAAGCCTTCCCGATTAGTAGCTGCACTTCGGGCGAGCCGCCGCCGACCTCACGCAATCGCGCCGCGCACTTCTGTCCGAGCTCCGTCTTGCCGGTTTTATCCGCGGCGAGGCCGAGAACATACAGATATTGCAGGTTGTTGGCCTGCGAGTCCCACAGCGGCGCCAGCATCGCCGTCGCCTTCGCATAACGCTCCGTCAGGAAGTAGCAAAGGCCAAGCAGATAACGCGCCTGCGCGAGACCGGGCGCATCGCGCACAACGGATTCGAGCGGCGCTATGGCGGCCGGGTAATTGTCTTCGCGGAAGTACACGAGGCCGATGTTCAGCCGGATTCCACGAACCCGCGGCGCCCCCTTTTCGGCCGCGCGCAACTGCGCGAGCGCGTCGTCCCACTGCTTGCGGCGCATATACACGACCGCCAGGTTGGCGTGCGCGCCGGGATTCCGCGGGTCCGCCGCGAGGACGCCTTTAAACGACTGCTCCGCGGTCGCGAGGTCGTTGCGGCGTAAAGCGGCCTCGCCGTCCTGAAAAAGCTCGGCGGGGGTGCGGGGGACGGCGGCCATGGCGCACATCATCAACGCACATAAACAGAATCGCCGCCCCACCGTGTCCTCTATCATAAGAGTACAGGGCGTCTCCTCCGCGTTGTATGGTCTCTTCCACCCCCAGCGTTCCGGCGTATAAACCGGCCGCAACGATTAGCCTGACGGTGCTCGCGTTCGCGGCCGTCGTGGCGCTGCTCTATTTCGGGCGGGTCTTCTTCATCACGCTCGCGATCGCGGTCATCATCGCATTCCTACTCGAACCGGCGGTCGCATTTTTCACCCGCTTCCGGCTGCCACGACCGCTCGCGAGTTTTCTCGTGTGCAGCATCGCTCTGCTCGGCATTTATTTGATCGGGCTGGCGGTGTACTCCCAGTTCGCCGGTCTGGCGGAAGACTTGCCCATGTATAGTCAGCGCCTGAACGCGCTGGTCGATTCCACCAGCACGCGCGCGGACCAGTTCGAGAAGCGCACTTATGAGCTGCTGGTTCCGAAGCGCTTTCAGGACCTGCCGCCACCGGCGCCGCCGCCCGTGGCACATCCGGTGAAGGGACGCCGGCACACGGCCGAGCCTGTGGTGCAGCCGCCCGCGATACAGGAGGTTCGCATCCACAGCGAGCCTAAGCCGCTGATCACATACGTCTACGGATATCTGCACTCGTTCTACGACATCCTATTGATGGCCAGCTTCGTGCCGTTTCTGGTCTACTTCATGCTGAGCTGGAGCGACCATCTGAACCGCAGCTTCATCTACCTGTTCCGCGGCGAGCATCAGCAGGCGGCC
>JAICMB010000604.1 GCA_025929455.1 Bryobacteraceae bacterium
AGCGCGAGCGCGCTCGCGCGAGCTATCGCCGGCTGTTTATGGTCCGCGATCAGTTGCGCGAGCGATCCTGGAGCGCCCGGAGCGCCAATCGATCCGGCATGCAGCGTCTCGGCGAACTGTTGAAATCCCACGGGCTTGTGCCCGTACCATTTCGCCACCTGATCGGCTGCCCACTGGGCGGGTTTGTCCCGATGGCATCCATTGCACGCGTTGGGCACGCCGATTTTCACCGAGAGATCGGGGCGTGGAATGCGGATGCTATGATCGCGCCGTGCATCGATGACCATATAGACTCGCGCCGGCATATGGCATTCCACGCATCGCGAGCCGGGCGACCCGGCCTTGTGGAAGTGATGCATCGCGGAATCATACTTCCGCGCGGCGTGGCATTGGAGGCAAACCCCATTGCCTTGCGCGCGAAGCTCCAGGCTGTGAGGCTCGTGACAGTCGCTGCAGGTCACTCCCGCATGGAACATCCTGCTCTGGATGAACGAACCGTATTCGTACACCTCGTCCTTAATTTGTCCGTCCGGATAGTAGAGGTCGTCATCGAGCAACGCGACCCGATAGTCATCGCCTACGGGCTGGCCATGCACGTAGTCCTCATGAATCTGGCTTCGCCGCGAATGGCATCGCGCACACATCTGTATTTCACGCTGCGATTGGCGCGGTACGCTGCGAACCACGTCTCCAGTCGTACGATCGATCTTCCAGCTCACTCCACGGCGCTCGTCGAGCGAGATCAGCAGGCCATGATTAGTCGCGTACCGTCGCCGGTCGCCGCCTTTCGACGCCCACGCGAGGTGATTGGAACCTGGACCATGACATGCCTCGCAACCGACATCGATCTCGGCAAACGAGGTGGTGAACGTGCGCGTCACGGGATGATAGTTCTTGCGCAAGTTGGTCGAATGGCAGTCGGCGCACATGTAGTTCCAGTTCTGGTCGATTCCGGTCCAGTGGAGAGGATCGCCGGCGCGCAACTTCAGGTCGGGATGCAAACGGAACCAGCGTTGGCCGCCCCTTTCGCGTGGACGGCTGTCCCAGGCGATACCGAGCGCCTGGAGCCGGCCGCCCGGCATCTCGATTAGGTATTGCTGCAGCGGCGAAACGCCGAAAGTAAATTTGATTTCATAGTCATGAAGCGCATCGTCGGGTCCGTCGGTCCGCACCATAAATCTCGCGCCGCGCCGGAAAAAGCGCGACGCCACCGCTCCGTCGGCCACGCTTGCATCGTTGAAATCTCCGAGCACCGTCGAGCCGTTCGCCGGCTGCATCGCAAGCTTATGGTGCGAGGCTGTCCATAGCTTAAGCTCGCGTTGATGACATCGGCCACAAGCGGCCGCGCCGACAAAGGCGGCCGCCGGCGACGATGATTCCGCACGGGAAGTCACGATACGCCGAAACGAACGACGGCTCGCCGAGCGCGCCACAAAAGCGATCGCCGCGACGGCTGCCGTCGCGGCGATCAGCATGACCCATTTCCGTGCGGCAGGGCCGCGCGACGCGGACTCTACTGGCGGCACGGGCGAAGCCGGCTCCGCGCCGTCTCTCGCTCGGCCGGATTCAGGTTCCGGCTTTGCGCGTTTTCGCTTCTTGGCCAAGGGTAATTAGTAACGCTGAAGCTGAACGCGCGGAGCGCGGGAGCATAACAGAGATCTGGCGATTTTACGCTTTCGGGGCCGAGCGGCTACTGCATCCGCCATCCTGCCCGCGAGGTATAGTCCGTCACCGTCTTCACGATCTGGTCCGAGGTGTTCTTGGCCAGACTGCTGGTGGATGAGCTATAGGTCTTGGCTCCGCCGACGGCCGCGTTCGCGCCCGCAACTGCCGCCGCGCCGCCGCCCGCGGACACACCGACCGGAGCCATCACTGCCGCTCCTGGCATTTTGCCGCTATCGGCGTGCGTGCTGAATGCCAGCACCTGGTTTAAATTTCCGCCCACCCGCTGATACATCGACACGTTACTGTTCAGGGTCGAGGCTCCCGTACCGAAGCCGATTACCAGCCGGCGCAACCGATTACCCTCGCTGATATCAGTCAGCGCGCCGTCAACGATAAGGATGTTACCGCCGGCCACGTAGGTTCCGCGTTGCGCGCAAACGGCATTGTAGCCGTTGCCCGTCAGATCGGAGACGACTTGCTCACAAATCGCTTGCGCGGTGTCGCGCGCGACCTGGAGCTGCGCGGCATTCTCGTTGTCACCCGTCGCGCCGCGATAGGCTTTCTGAATGATGCTCTGGTTGAGCGTAACGTCCGCAGGGTTGGCCGCAAAAGGATAGACGACGATCTGAGTAGGCTTATCAAAGTCGGCAGGCTGCCGCTGGGCCTGCTGGGTCACCGCCGCGCTCGCGCATCCGGCCAGCATCAGCGCACACAATACATACAAGCGACGGAATTGACTCATGCTCACGATATTAAACTCCATTTTCATACTATAGCCATCCATTATGGCTGTGATAAATCGGGCTTGGCCCGGTGTTCAGGGAGCGGCTCAGCCGGACCGACGATACCAGATGATCCGACCAAAGTCTTATTTCGCGAAGGGCACGATCCGGTCCATGCTGGAGTTGGCGCCGGTGCGATCGTGACGGCCGTTCGCCCGGAGACGATTTGTTTTTTGACCACCGGAACGAAACCTGTCCTGATCCTGGTGGAGGACGATTTATCGGTCCTTCGCGCACTGCGCAGATTAATGATCTCCGCGGGATTTCGTGTGATAGCTTTCGATCGGCCGCGCGCGGTCCTCGATAGCGAACTTCCGAAAACCGACGCCTGCCTGATAGTCGACATGCATCTTCCCGAGATGAATGGAGTGCAACTGTGTGAGAGGCTAGCCGCCGCTGGATGCCGCCTGCCGGTGATAATG
>JAICMB010000216.1 GCA_025929455.1 Bryobacteraceae bacterium
CCGTTCTATGCGGAATCGGGCGGGCAGGTTGGCGATCAGGGCGTGCTGGTGTCTGCGTTTAGCGGCGAGAAAGTGGCGGACGTGGAGGACACGTACCGTCCGGCGCCGGGCGCGCTGGTGCATAAAGTTCGATTGACGGGGCCGGTTGCGGAAGGTGAGCATGTGATCGCACGCGTAAATCCGGAGCTGCGGCGCTCGACCATGCGCAACCATACAGCCACGCACCTGTTACATGCGGCGCTACGCAGCGTGCTGGGCACGCACGTGAAACAGGCCGGCAGCGTGGTCGATCCCGGGAGACTGCGGTTCGACTTCACTCATTACGCCGCGCTCGATCGCGATGAGCTAGCCACCGTGGAACGGCTCGTGAACGAAGAGATTCTTGCCAACATCGGGGTGCGCACCGATGTCATGGAGCTCGACCAGGCGCTGTCGACCGGAGCGATGGCGCTGTTCGGCGAGAAGTACGGCGATAAGGTGCGCGTCGTCTCCGTTGACACGTTCAGCAAGGAGCTGTGCGGCGGCACGCACGTGAATCGTACGGGCGACATCGGCCTGTGCAAGATCGTCTACGAGGGCAGCATTTCATCGGGCGTGCGACGCATTGAAGCGATCACCGGCGAAGAAGCGCTGCGCTGTTTTCAAGAGACCATGGCATCGCTGCACCGCGTGGCCAACGCGATCGACGCGCCGGAGCAGAAAGTGGTGGATCACGTCGAGAAATTGCTGGAGGACCGCAAGGCACTGGAGAAACGGCTGGAGCAGATGAAGGAGAAGGTCGCGCAATCGCAGCTCGGAGCCCTCGAAACGCGCGCGAGAGACATCAACGGCGTGCGTGTGCTGGCCGCGCAGGTACAGGGGCTCGACCGTTCGCAGTTGCGGACGCTGGCGGATTCGCTCCGGAACAAGCGCGTCAACGTGGTCGTGCTGGCGGCGGCGGAAGATTCCAACGTAACGATCGTATCGGCGGTCACGAAAGATATGACGGGCCGCTTTCATGCGGGCAAGCTGGTGGGCGCGGTGGCGCAGGCGGTTGGCGGTAAGGGCGGCGGGCGGCCGGACATGGCGGAAGGCGGGGGCAAGAATCCGGAAGCGCTGGCGGGCGCGCTGGCCGGCGTGTATTCGACCGTTGAAGGAACGCACTGACGCCGTGGCCGAGGCGATGTACGACGCAGTCGTAGTGGGAGCGGGCCCGACGGGTTTGGCGTGCGGCATCGAACTGAAGCGCCGCGGCGTCAACGCGGTTCTGTTCGACAAAGGATGCGTGGTCAACTCGCTGTATCACTATCCCACGCACATGACCTTCTTCACGACGCCGGAGCTGCTCGAGATCGGCGATATTCCGATGACGTCGATGTACGACAAGCCGACGCGTACGGAGGCGCTGAAGTACTATCGCCGGGTTGCCGAACACTATAAGCTGGACATCCGGCAAAACGAACGCGTGATCGAGATTGCGGGAACCGACAACGATTTCCAGGTGGCCACGACTAAGTCGAAGTACCGCGCGCGCAAGATTGTGCTGGCGACGGGTTACTACGACCTGCCGAATTACCTGAATGTGCCGGGCGAGGACCTGGACAAGGTTATCCATTATTACAAGGAGCCGCATCCTTATTACGATCACGATGTGATGGTGGTGGGCGCCAAAAACTCCGCGGCCATCGCAGCGCTGGAATTGTACTGGTCGGGCGCCCGGGTGTCGCTGGTGCATCGCGGACCGGGCATTCACAGTCATGTGAAGTATTGGATCAAGCCGAACATCGAGAACCGGATTAAGAACGGCGAGATCGCCGGATATTTTAATTCGGAGGTCGTTGAGATTCTGCCGGAAGAGGTGGTCCTGCGGACGCCGGCGGGATTGATACGGGTCAAGAATGACATCGTGTTCGCGATGACCGGATATCATCCGGACCTGGAGTTTTTAGCCTCGCTCGGAATCCAGCTCGATCCCGCGACGCAGCGGCCGCGCACGGACCCGGCGACGCTCGAGAGCGACCGCGCGGGCATCTATTTGGCGGGCGTGATCGTGGCGGGCATGCACACCAACGAAATCTTCATTGAGAACGGGCGCTTTCACGGCCGGATGATCGCCGAAGCGATCGCGGCCGGGCTGCCCGTCGAGGTCCGGTAAGTAGAGGCGACCGCCGCCTTACCCCTGCCTCTGCCCGTCTGCCACTTACCACGCGTGAATCGCCCCATTCACGTTGGCGAACCACCACGGCCGGCGCAGATTTGAGACAAGACGAATCTCGCTTGACTGAGGTCTCAGATGAAACAGTTCGCTTCGAAAGTAGCCGCATTGCTGCTCGCGGCCGCACTCTCCCCCTGCGTGCACGCGCAAATTATCAGTGGCGATTTGGTCGGCTCCGTAACAGATGTGACGGGCGCGGTCGTGCCGAACGTTACTGTTCAGGCCGCTAACGTTGCAACCGGAGTGCGCACGTCCGCCACAACCAATGATCGGGGTGAGTACCGTATCGGCAACTTACAAGCGGGCGTGTATGACGTATCCGCTACTGCCACCGGCTTTACCACAGCGACGCTGCGGCATGTGGCCGTCGACGTGAATAAGACCGCCACCGTGAATCTCGTGCTCCAGGTGGGGCAGGTGGCCACAACTGTGGAAGTCACGTCCGCCCCCGCCGTCATCGACACCACCACACCCACGATACAGAACACCTTCAATACGCAAGCCACACGCGATCTTCCGATAGCGAGTATCGGATTAGGTTCGGTAAACCTCACGCTTTTAAATGCGGGCGTCGCGAGCAACGGCGGTATCGGCGTCGGCGAAGGTCCGTCGGTCGGGGGTCAGCGGCCCTACAACAACAATTTCATGCTCGAAGGCGTCGATAACAACAACAAGACCGTTACGGGCTCGCTGATTCGATTCATTCCGAACGACGCGGTCGAGGAATTTACGGTTTTGCAGAATCAGATGAGCGCGGAATTTGGGCATTCCTCGGGCGGCCAGTTCAACACGATTATCAAAAGCGGCACCAACCAGATACACGGCACGGTGTACGAGTATTTCCAGAACCGGAACCTCGACGCAATCGATCAGCAGGTACAAAATCAAGCCATTGCCGCAGGGCAGCGCCCGACGAATACGCGTTTCGATGACAACCGGTTTGGCGCGTCGATCGGCGGTCCGATTATAAAAAATAAGCTGTTCTATTTCGGTGATTTCGAATACAATCCTGTCGGCCTGGCGGCCACGCCCGCTGCGGTAACAACGCCCACCGCCGCTGGTATGGACATGCTATCGGCCATTCCCAGCTTGAATCAGACCAATCTAGGGATTTTCAAAAAGTACGTACCGACAGCGCCGCTCGCCTCTGGAACGATTTCCGTAGCGGGTCAATCCATTCCCGTCGGCACGCCCCTGATCGTCGCGCCGAATTATCAGAACAACAGCGCGGCTGTCGCCAGCATGGACTACAACGCATCGGATCGGGACCAGGTGCGCGGGCGGTTTATTTACAACCGCCTTTCGCAAATTCAGACCTCCGGCACTACGCTGCCGCAGTTCTTCGTGCTCGCGCCCGGTACATACTACATCGCATCGCTCGCCGAGTATCACAACTTTTCGCCCGCGGTGACGAACGAGCTGCGGCTTGGGTATAACAGGCTCAATCAAAATTTCCCCGGAGGAAATTTCAAATTCCCCGGCCTGGACCAGTTCCCCACACTCACATTCGACGAACTAGGTCTGATCCTCGGTCCCGATTCCAATTTCCCGCAATTCACGGTTCAGAACACATACCAGGTCAATGACAACGTCACTTGGACCAAGGGCCATCACACGTTCAAGTTCGGATTCGACGGCCGTAAGTACATATCGCCGCAATCATTCACACAGCGCTCGCGCGGTGACTACGACTACAGCACGTTGGAACTGTATCTTCTCGATTTAACACCCGACTCTGTCGCGCAGCGCGGCGTCGGCAACGTCGTCTACTACGGTGATCAGATCGCCGCGTACGCCTTCGCCAACGATGTGTGGCGAATCCGCCCGAACCTGACGCTCGATCTCGGTCTGCGATATGAGTACACGACGGTGCCTTTCAGCGAGCGCCTGCAGCCCTTGAACGCCATCTCCGATGTACCCGGTCTTCTCACCTTCCAGCGCCCGCAAGCGCAGACCAAGAACTTCGCACCGCGGGTCGGGTTGGCGTACTCACCCGGCAACAGCGGGAAGACCTCGATCCGCGCGGGGTTCGGTATCGCGTATGACGTGTTGTACGACAACATCGGCATCCTCGATCTTCCGCCGCAACTCAACACGACGATCGATGTTACGACGGTGGGCAATCCGCTGCAGGGCGTACCGAAGTTCCTGACAAACGGTGGCATTTCTCCCAATCTCGCCGTTTCACTCACGCCCGACGAAGCGCGCGCGAATACTGCCGCTTATGTACCGAACCAGAAACTGCCGTATTCAATCCAGTGGAACTTTGGCGTGCAACACGTTTTCCATAATGACTACACGTTCGAAGCCCGGTACCTCGGAACGCGGGGTGTGCATTTGGACGTGCAGGATCGCTTCACCATCCGCTCGCTCGTAACGCCTCAGCAGTATTTGCCGACTTATCTCCAGGCGCCGAGCCAGGCACAGCTTGATGCATTGCCTCTTACGCTTGGAGACTTGGTGAATCAATCGCCGATTCTGCCGCAATATGAGAACGCCGGTTTCACAAACGGCGCCATGGTGGAGAACGCGCCGATCGGCAACTCCACGTATCACGGCCTTGCCCTGCAACTGAACCGACGTTTTGCGAACGGGTTGCAATTCGTCGCGGCCTATACCTGGAGCCATTTGATCGACGACAGCACCGCCGATTTTTTCACAACGCTGCTGACTCCGCGCCGCCCGCAGGACTTTCAGAACATGCGTGCGGAGCGGTCGGACTCCGCACTCGACCGGCGCCAGCGATTCACGTTTAGCGCCGTTTACGATGTGCCGTGGTTCAAACAGTCGAACTGGCTTCTGAAGAACTTGGCGGGCAACTGGCGTGTGGCGCCCATCTACACGTACGAGTCGCCGGAGTATGTGACGGTTCAGAGCTCACTCGACTCCAACCTGAACGGCGACAGCTTCGCAGACCGCGCCATCGTAAATCCGGCGGGAGTGAGCGGCACGGGTTCGGGAGTAACGCCGCTTTGCCGCGGAACCGCGCCGTGCGATCCGACCGCGGACGACTTTACCAGCCGTGTCGTCGCCTACGCAGCCGATAATCCGAACGCACGCTATATCGTGGCGGGCGCCGGTGCGCTGGCCACCGCCGGACGGAACACGCTGGCGGGGCGGCCGATCAATAACATCGATCTGAATCTGATGAAGGACTTTTCGTTTACGGAGCGCATGCGCCTGCAGTTCTCGGCGCAGTTTTATAACCTGCTGAACCACCCGCAATTCGTACCCGGATTTGTGGACCGCGTGGACAACCCCGCGGTTCTGAACACCGGCCCATCGGTGCGGAATTACCTTACGCCCGGCAATCCGATTTTCAATAATCCCGAGGCGGTTTTCAGCAGCAGTCCGCGCTTCATCCAGTTAGCAGTGAAGTTCATTTTCTAACTGCAAGGACTACCACCTTGTCAGATTCATCGCACCCTGCGCAACCCCAGTGGAGCGGCCGGTCTTGCCGGCTGCCGTTCAGGCAGGGACGTGTTGCGGGTTTCGGTTCGCGGTTCGCTCCCGGGTGGGGGCGGGCAGTCTTGCTGCCTGCCCTTACGCCACCGCGCCCGTGCAACTCGAGCCCGCACCCGCGGTACAGCCGAAGCAATGTGGGCCTGTTATGATGCGCCGCCCCGCGAGCACCGCCGCATCGAAATCGCGCACATGGTGTGGCGCGCCGGCGGCAGTCCCGAGCTCCAGCATTTGATTGAAGTCGCAATCGTACAACGTGCCGTCCCAGCCAATCGAGATGGTGTACCGGCACATCACACCGTCCACCGCCGCCGGATTGAACGCGTTCACCAGCTTTTGCATGTAGCGCTCGTAATTCCCGCTGCGCTGCAGAAATTCGAGAAACCGGCTGACCGGCATGTTCGTAATCGTGTACAGCGAATTGAAACTGA